>DATATO010000073.1:0-13416 GCA_036268755.1 Mycobacteriales bacterium
TGCCCATGTTGCTGCGGCGCCGCTACGTGGTCGTTGACGCCACCGGACTGATATGGGACGACCCGACGGTGTTCCCGTTTTCGGTGGCCTGGACGGATTTGGCCGCGGTGAGCACGGACACCGCCACAATTCACAACTACAACTCGGGGGACCTCAATGCCGTGCACCTGGTGCTCACGCCTGCGACGCACGACTTCCCCGCTCATCACAAGCAGATGGCTCCCTATTCCGACGATCACGGCAACTACGTTCTGAAACTCGGCGGCCAATCGGGAGCGCGTGACGAGATCGGCCAAGCCGTGCAACGGTTTGCGCCGCAGCTCTGGCAGGGGCAGACCGAGCGATCCAGGCGCATCGGGCTGAGCTGAGCCGCCGCCCGACTCGGCTGTCCTCGAGCGGTGTCGAAATACTTATCCAATAAGGCAACTCTGCGCCGGCCATCGCCGTTCGCACGAATCGGCGGCCGTCATGCACGTGTGATTTCACCGTGCCGAGTGAAATTGCCAAATAATCGGATTGGCCGCTTTCAAGTAGTAGGCGTTGCATACATCCGACCCTAGGTTCGAGCCGCAAGGCCGTCGAACTTAGCAGTGCTGGATATCAACATCTCACGGTCGGCCGACGATAGTTCGGCGGCGAGCGCCTCCACCCGGGCAATGACGTCCCGGTGGGACTTGTTGGCAAGCCGGATACCCTCGTCGGTCAGCGCTATCTGGCAGGCTCGCCGGTCGCAGGAATCGCGGGTCCGGGCGGCCAGGCCGCGCCGCTCGATGCGGTCCACCAGACCCGTGAGGCTGGATTTCTCCAGATTTAGGGTCCGGCTCAGCTCTCCCATCCCCACCGGCCCATCAATGAGCAGACACAGAAGTTGCGCCTGCTGTGGCGTGAGGTCGTGGTTGCGGCTCACCTCGGAGAAGATGCGCTGCACCAGGTGTGCCAGGCGCACCAAGGCCCCCGCCAATGTGGCGCCCTCCGACGCACCGGTCATGACGGCCTCCATGGTGTGCGTACTTGACGGTAGTTGGTTCTACGAACTAGATTGATTCGTACAACAAACTATACGTATTGCAAACTAAAGGTGAGTCTAATGACATCAACTGTAGCCGTGATCGGTGGAGGATACGGCGGCATCGCCGCCGCAAAGGCCCTGGACGATGTGGCCGACGTCGTGCTTATCGAACCCCGTGACGCCTTCGTCCACAATGTCGCCGCGCTACGCGGCGTGGTCGACCCGAGCTGGGCGGATCGGCTCTTCCTCCCCTACGACCAGCTCCTCACCCGCGGCCGGGTAATTCGGGACCGCGCCGTGCGAGTGGATTCCACGAGCATCGAACTCCGTTCCGGTGAGACGATTTCCGCGGACTATGTCGTTCTGGCCACCGGTTCGGGGTATCCATACCCGGCGAAGTTCGAGACTGAGGACAGCTCCACCGCCAAAGCCCAGCTCCATGCCACCCGCAAAACCCTGACCGACGCCGACAGCGTGCTCCTACTAGGGGCGGGGCCGGTTGGGCTGGAATTGGCCGGGGAGATCAAGGCCGCCTGGCCGAACAAAGCGGTGACGATAGTCGGTCAATCACCCGACATTCTTCCAGGTGATCATCCCGACGAACTACGAGCGGAACTACGCCGCCAGTTGGACACACTGGGCGTCAAGCTGATTCTGGGCACGGGGCTACGCGAGGACCCACCTTCGGCACCCGGTGACGCCCAGGCCTTTACGGTCACGACCCGGTCGGGCGCAGACATCTCCGCCGACATCTGGTTCCGGTGCTACGGCGTCACTCCGCACACCGACTACCTGGCCGCGGGCCTGTCCCAGGCCCGCCGGGAAACCGGACATCTCGCGGTGACTCCGCAGCTGCAGCTGGCCGGCCAGGAGCGTGTCTTCGCCATCGGCGACATCACGGCGCTTCCCGAGGCCAAGATGGCCAAATTCGCCGGCGACCATGCCGCCGTCGTGGCGGCGAACATTCGGGCACTCATCGCAGGCGAAGGTGAACTCACCGCTTACGAGCTCACCCCGCCCAGCATCGTCGTTCCGTTGGGTCCCATGGGAGGCGCTTCCTACGTGCCCGGCATGGGCCTACTGAATGCCGAGACCACCTCGCAGTTCAAGGGCGGGGATCTCCTGGTCGGGCGATTCGCTGACCTGCTCGGCTTAGCTCAGAGCTAAACCTCGCAGCACAGGCCCCACCATGGCTTGGGCGACTAGGGGCGCGGCGAGCAGCACTCAATCGCCGATGGTGTCGGAGCCCTCGGCCGCGCCGACCAAATCGCGGGCCGCCGCGTCCAGGGCAATGTGTTCGATCCGGTTAGGCCTCACGGCGTCCAGCGGTAGGCCCAAAGGTTCACTCTGCCGTTCGTGGCGGGAACCCCCTCGTCGAGCAGGTGCATGAGCTGTCGGCGTGCTAATTCCTCGGTGGGAATTCCACTCGCGCGTAGCACACGCCACCAGGCCACCGCGGCGCCGTGCTCCCGCATCACCGCGCCAACCTGCCGCGGGCCGCCCCGCCCGACGTAGGTAGCTATGTCGCCATAGGTAGCCACCTTGCCGGGCGGGATGGTCTCGACGACGACCAGCACATCTTCGACATATCGCTCGCGGTCTTCGTCCACAATCCCTCTCGAACTCCGCCAATTAAAATCTTGGGATTTGCAACCTTTTAGAAGCTATCGTGTTTTGGTGAAACATCTATGAAAATTGCTCTATTCTTAAAGGCACCCCTGCGACACCCTCTGTGGGTTGTCTTTCGATGCGCGCTGGAGTGACCGCAGACCAATCCAGAGTCGGTCGCGCCGCGGAAGTTGCTGATTCTTGACGGACTCTCTACATATGGAAGGAAGGCTGTGGGTAAATTTAATCCACTCCGAAAAAGGGTCATAATCGGACCGATAATTCTATTCTTAACCTGGGCGATCATGCTGCCTTCACAGGCGCAAGCGGCTAACTCTATGCCTATATCGTTTCACACTTGGAACGGGCATGAATTCAAAAAGGGTGAATTCGATAATGCCAGGCTTTCGCGTAGCAATGGACGTAACGTTATTACGCTTAAAAATGGTGCGACAGCGGGTAGCTGGACCTCTGAAATTTTCACGCCGCCAGCGCCGGTAACCAAGGTCGTGGCTTCGTGGCAGGCTCAGACACCCGCCGATTCCTGGCTAGAAACGCGCTTACAGGTTCGATTGACCGACGGAACCTGGAGCGGCTGGTACAACCTGGGAAATTGGAGTTCCGCCAGCACCCGCAACCCCGACGGAAGTATTACGAGTCGGCGCGGATCCGTCGCTAACCAAGAGGACGCCACGGGTTCGATAGATCAGGACACCTATTGGGCCAAAGACAATGCGTCGGTCCGGAGCTATCGGGTGCGCGAGGTGCTGCATGTGGACGATAATGCCAGCCCACAGGTGCGGCAATTTTCGGTAGTGGCATCCGATCCCACGAAGAAAGCCGAAACCCCCACGAGTCAGACAACAATGAGGCGCAAGATAGATCTACCCGTTCCGGCCCTTTCGCAGTATGTGCATAACGGCGAGTACACCCAATTCGATCAGGGTGGCGCGGCCTGGTGTAGCCCGACCGCGGTCAGCATGGTGCTGCGTTACTACCGCAGCGGACCCACGGCGAAACAGATCGCCGACCTGCCGCCAGATGCCGCGTTCAACGCTCACCACAGGGTTGACGGCGAGGTGGATTACGCCGCGTACCACATTTTCGATAATGGGTCCCCGGAGAAAAACACCGGCGATTGGCCGTTCAATACGGCCTACGCGGCGTCCTTCGGGTTAGACGCCTCGGTCCGGCAGTACAACTCGCTGCGGGACATCGAGGCCTGGATTAAAAGAGGGGTGCCCATCATTGTGACCCTCAAATGGGACAACACGAGTCCAGATGCGGGAAATCACCTCGATGGCACCTCTATCGAAAAGACATCCGGCCACTTGATGGTGGTCCGCGGCTTCACCGAGAACGGCGACGTCATCGCCAACGACCCGGCATCGCCCGCGGGAAATCAGCAAGTTCGCCACGTATACAACCGAGCCCAATTCGAGCACCGATGGATCACTTCCAAGCACGGCACCGTATACGTCATCCAGCGATAATCGAGCACCGAGCCGTACTACTGCCGAGCGCAACCACAGGGCTGTGTCTACCCCGCTAATCTGCCCTATGGTTGCGTTCGGCGCGTGTTTTGCGGGAAGTCCTTGCCATCCTGTCAGTCGGCTTGTGCGTGAGGTTCAAACCGCAAGCAGCTGACCCATGTCCTCGGCGATGTGAGGCAGCGGGGCGGGGTGGGCGATGGAGGCGAACCAATCCCAGAGTTCCAGTGCGTGGTAGAGCTTGTAGAGAGCCAGGCGCTCAGGCCAATCTTCGGGTAATGACCCGTAGCCTTCGGTCAGTCCGGACAGTTTGGCGTTATTGCCCTTGATCGCGTAGTAATCAGTCTTGGCAAGATCAACTAACGGGTCGGCGGCGATCGCATTCTCCACGTCGATGAATCCGGTAACCACCCAGCCGGTGGGGCCTTCAGTAACTAGCACGTTGCCTTCGTGGAAGTCGTGTGGCACAGCACCGGGGCCGAACAACGGGCGAACAACTCGGTCCATTCGGCGATATGGGCTTGGATAGCCCGATGAAGCGAAGGATCTCCGCCGTTCTCGGTGAACTCGCGAAGCTTCTTGGCGAACTGGCGGGTCATGTACACAAGGTTGGTTGGTTGCGGCTCCAGGATGCGGGTGGTCAGGTAGCCGTAGGGCCTTGGCCAATGCCGTGTATGGCCGACAGAATCGTGCCTAATTGTCGGTAGATTTGGCGGTTCTTAGCGTCATTGAGTTGGGGCTGATCTCAGACAGCGGCTGGCCGGGCAGCAGGGTCATCACCGTGAAAGCGTGCTCCAGGAGACCTCCGGCGGATTCCACACGCAAGATCGCAGGAGCTGGTCCGACGTTATGTTGTGCCAGCAGCCGGTAGACATGGACCTCCTTGGCCTGCTTCCAGCGCCACTTATTGGCATAGACCTTCACAATCAGGGCGTCGTCGGGCTCAGCACAACGCACTTCATAGACCGCGCTCAGCTGACAACCGGTACGGCTATCACCTCTATCACAGTGGCCGTCGGCACGACACGACGCATGATCGCCTCGGCGACTGACGGACTGAGGCAATCCAGCGGATGATCAGACACAAACGTAGAACCTACGGCGCAGTGTGCCGCTGTGGAGATTGCGATCAGCTCGTTACCTGTTTGCTGGTTGGCAATGGGCCTCATACTCCCACTTGTAATGTGAGGCGCTGGTGCCCCAGCTGAGGTCGACGACCGCCGTTTCGACGTCCAATAGTTTTGACGGCTTATAATCCGTCCTTATGTCGCGAGTCGTGGTCTGCGGAAGCATTAATATCGACCTGGTGGCCACGGTGAATCGGCTTCCGGAGCCGGGAGAGACCGTCGCCGGTTCCGGCTTCGCGACCTACCCCGGAGGAAAAGGCGCCAATCAAGCCGTAGCGGCGGCGAGGGCGGGGGGCAACGTCGTGCTACTCGGCGCGGTAGGTGCCGATCCTTACGGGGCAGAGCTCAATGATTTCCTCACGCGACACGGCGTTGACACCTCATATCTCGTAGAGCGCTCGGGTGTCGCCACCGGGACGGCGCCGATCCTGGTGGATCAATCCGGCGAGAACATGATCGTGGTGGTGCCTGGCGCGAACGGCACCGTCGACGGAGCAGTGGCCACCGCCGTGCCGTTGAGCGTCGACGACGTGCTCGTCGCCCAGTTCGAGACGCCGATCGATGCCACGCTAGCGTTTTTCCGACACGGCGCCGCGGTTGGCGCTATCCGGATTCTGAACCCGGCGCCCGCGACGGAGATTTCCCGAGAGCTGTTGGATCTCGTGAACATCCTGATCGTGAACGAGAGCGAGCTGGCGCTGCTCACCGGAAGCGTGTTGTCCGTCGAAACCTGCGAGGCAGATCTACACGAAGCAGCATCGAGGCTGGCCGGCCTGGGTCTAAGTGGCTCGCTAGTCGTAACGCTCGGCGCGAGAGGCGCGGTTGCACTGGCCGACGGCGAGGTTTTTGTCGTGGACGGCCATCGCGTACCGGCTGTGGATACCACCGGCGCGGGTGACTGTTTCGTCGGGTGCCTCGCCGCAGAGTTGGCCCGAGATGCCACGCTGCTCGCCGCGTTGCGTTACGCCAACGCCGCGAGCGCGCTGGCGGTTCAGACGCCCGGCGCCGGGTCGGCCATGCCGAGCCACGAGCAGGTGGAGAAATTTATCCGGTCGTAGGCAACATAGACGGCATTTAGCCTGTGCGCCCATGTTGCTGGCTTCCTAGCCGCCGAGAACCGTTCGAGCCTTGGCCAGCGCGGAGTCTTTACCCGCGGACAGTTCGTCAGAGGTGAAAACCGGGGTGTGTGGCGGGATACCCGTGCCGTCGGAGGTCTCGCCCTGTGCGATCAGATACTCCTGGTTCGGCAACTGCATCAACCATCCATTGGGCAGGTTCCGCTCCAGCAGGCTGGTTTTGCTCTCGGCCTAAAGCTATGAGCTACACCGTGTAAAAAAAGGCGTCTGCCCCCCGGCGTCAGCTAGGGATAACCCGAACAGATACATATTCGAGCCGAGATTTCAACTCTTGAATAAATTTGCATTCTTCAGCATAATCATTCGCATGGTGAAAGTGGCGCTGGCGGGCGCGAGCGGATATGCGGGGGGTGAGCTATTGCGCCTTCTACTCGGCCATCCCGACGTGGAAATTGGGACTCTGACTGCCGGCAGCAACACCGGCAGCCTGCTCGCAGAACACCAACCGCACCTGCCGCAACTCGCCGATCGAGTCCTCGTCGAGACGAATCCAGTCACTTTGGCCGGCCACGACGTTGTCTTCCTTGCGCTGCCCCATGGCCTCTCGGCGGGACTCGCGGCCGGGCTTGACCCGGCGACACTGCTCATCGACTGTGGCGCCGACCACCGGCTCGCCGATCCCGAGGCATGGCGCCGCTGGTACGGCACCGACCATGCTGGATCCTGGCCGTACGGGCTTCCGGAGCTGCCCGGCGCCCGCGATCGATTGATCGGCGCCCGGCGGATCGCGGTCCCGGGGTGTTACCCCACGGCGGCCGGCATTGCCATGGCTCCGGCGCTGGCCAGTGCTTTGGTCGAGCCGGACGTCGTGATCACTGCGGTGAGCGGAACCTCCGGCGCGGGAAAGTCGCTGAAGCTCCAGCTGTTGGGATCTGAGGTGATGGGCGCGATCAGCGCCTACGGCATAGGCGGAACGCATCGGCACACCCCGGAGATCGTCCAGAACCTTTCGACGGCGGCCGGTCGGAGGGTCTCCGTGAGTTTTACGCCGGTGCTCGCGCCGATGCCGCGCGGCATCCTCGCCAGCTGCACCGCGGCGACCGACGCGAGTCACGAGGAAGTAGTAGCGGCCTACCGCAGGGCCTACGACAATGAACCCTTTATCCGGCTTTTATCGCCCGGGATGTGGCCGACGACCGCGGCGATCGTGGGCTCGAACATGGCAACGATCCAGGTGACCGTCGATCCGGACGCGGGCCGACTGATCGCCATTTGCGCGCTCGACAACCTCACTAAGGGCACTGCCGGCGGTGCCGTGCAGTGCATGAATATCGCCCTCGGGCTGCCGGAAACTGCCGGTCTTCCCATGACAGGAGTTGCGCCGTGAGCATTGCCGCCCCCATCGGATTTCGTGCCACGGGAGTTGCGGCGGGCATCAAGCCCGGCGGCGCCCTCGATCTGGCGCTGCTGGTGAACGACGGACCGGACCAGTACGCCGCCGGCGTTTTCACCCAGAACAAAATGAAGGCCGCCCCAGTGCTGTGGTCGAGACGGGTGCTGGGCGATGGCAAGCTGCACGCAGTGGTGCTCAACTCCGGCTGCGCCAACGCCTGTACCGGGACCCAGGGAGCCGAGACAACTGCGATTACCGCTGAGCGCGCGGCCGTCGCGCTGGGCTGTCATCCGGATGACGTCGCGATCTGCTCCACCGGGTTGATCGGCTCGCAGCTCCCCCGCGAGGCGCTAACCGGCGGGGTTGACGCGGCTACGGTGGCGCTGGCCGCCACGAGTGAGGCAGCCACGGCCGCCGCAACGGCCGTGCTCACCACGGACAATCATCCAAAGCAGGCGGTAAGAGTCGCGGACTCGGGTTGGCGAGCCGGCGGCTTCGCTAAGGGTTCCGGCATGCTCGCCCCCAACATGGCCACCATGCTCGCCATGCTGACCGTCGACGCAGTGGTGCGGCCGGCGGATTTGGATGTCGCACTTCGGGCGGCGACAGGGCGAACGTTCGACCGGCTCGACGTCGACGGCTGCACCTCCACCAACGACACCGTGCTGGTGTTGGCGTCCGGGGCGTCGAGGATTCCCGCCCACCTCGCCGAGCTCACCGCGGTCCTCACCGAGCTGTGCGATGACCTCGTCCGTCAGCTGCAGGCGGACGCGGAGGGTGCGACAAAACACGTGACGGTCGAAGTGTTGGGTGCCGCCACATTGGATGACGCATTGGCGGTCGGCCATACCGTCGCCCGCGACAGCCTGGTGAAGACCGCCCTCTTCGGCTCGGACGCAAACTGGGGTCGTGTCGCCATGGCGGTGGGAAACGCCGAGGCGGCGATCGACCCGGAGCGGGTGGAAATCGCGCTCAACGGAGTGGCCATGTGTAAGGACGGCGAGGCTATAGCCGGCCAGACGGTGGACCTGTCCGGACAGGACATTACCGTGACGGTGAACCTGCATCTGGGCGACGGCGCCGTCGAGATTCGCACCACCGACCTGTCACACGCTTACGTCGAAGAGAACAGCGCGTACTCATCATGACGACAACCGATCGGGATCGGGTGGCACAGGCGGCGGAGAAGGCCGGTGTGCTCGCCGAGGCGTTGCCGTGGCTACAGCGGTTCCACGGCCAGGTCGTGGTTGTCAAGTACGGCGGGAACGCCATGATCGACGACCACCTCAAGCGGGCGTTCGCGCAGGACATGGTGTTTCTGCGGCTCGCGGGCATCCATCCGGTGGTGGTGCACGGCGGCGGCCCGCAAATCACGGCCATGCTGAAGCGATTGGGTCTGCCGTCGGAGTTCCGCGGCGGATTGCGGGTGACGACACCGGAAACGATCGACGTGGTGCGCATGGTGATGGTGGGGCAGGTCGGCCGGGAGCTGGTCGGCCTGATCAACGCCCACGGTCCCCATGCCGTCGGTATGTCCGGCGAGGACGCGGGACTGTTCACGGCGGAGCGGCGCTCCGCCGTGGTGGGAGGCGAGGCGGTCGACATCGGGCTAGTCGGCGAGGTCGTCGGGGTTAACCCGGCGGCCGTACACGACATATTGGCCGCCGGGCGAATCCCGGTGGTCGCGGGCATCGCGCCGGACACCGACGGAACGGTCTACAACGTCAACGCCGACAGCGCCGCGGCCGCCCTGGCGGAGGCCCTGGGGGCGACCAAGTTGGTGATGCTCACCAACGTCGAGGGGCTGTACGCCGACTACCCGGATCCGGAGTCGCTGATCGGCGAGTTGGCCGCGGATCGGCTGGAGCCGATGCTCCCCACGCTTGACGCGGGGATGGCCCCCAAGATGGAGGCCTGCCTGCGCGCGGTGCGCGGCGGGGTTCCCCGGGCGCACGTGATCGACGGCCGGTTGGCCCATTCAGTACTGCTCGAGGTGTTCACACACGAGGGAGTGGGAACGATGGTGATCCCGTGACGGAGAATCTCACGCAGCGGTGGCAGGCCGCGATGATGAACAACTACGGCGTTCCACGGCTCGCCCTAACCAAGGGGGCGGGCGCGTACGTGTGGGACGCCGATGGTCGACGCTACCTGGACCTGCTGGCCGGGATAGCGGTCAGCTCGCTGGGCCACGGCCATCCCGCGATCGCGGCGGCGGTCAACCGACAGCTGGCCACGCTGGGTCACGTGTCGAACTTCTTCGTCACTGAGCCGGCGGTCGAACTGGCCGAACGGCTCATCCAGCTGCTGGACCTCGGCTCGAACGCCGGGCCCAATGCGAGGGTCTTGTTCTGCAACTCGGGTGCGGAGGCCGTGGAGGCCGCGTTCAAGATCGCCCGTCGAACCGGACGGCCGCGGCTGGTGGCGGCCGAGAACGCCTTCCATGGCCGCACCATGGGTGCACTGGCGCTCACCGGACAACCCGCTAAGCGAACCCCGTTCGAGCCGTTGCCGACCGAGGTCACGCACGTTCCGTACGGGGACGCCGAGGCCCTGGCCGCCGCCGTGGACGAAACGACCGCGGCGGTGGTGCTGGAGCCGATCCTGGGTGAGGCAGGGGTCATCGACCCACCGGCCGGCTACCTGCGGACCGCCCGGGAGATCACGCGGAGACACGGGGCCCTGCTCATACTCGACGAGGTACAGACCGGCGTCGGGCGCACGGGTGAGTGGTTCGCGTTTCACACCGCGGGGATCATGCCCGACGTGGTGACGCTCGCCAAGGGGCTCGCCGGCGGCCTGCCGATCGGTGCCTGCGTCGGCATCGGCGCCGCGGCCGAACTACTAGAACCCGGGCAGCACGGCACCACGTTTGGCGGCAATCCGGTCTGCTGTGTCGCGGCGCTGGCGGTACTGGACACGATCGAGACCGAGGGGTTGCTTGCGCAGGTGTCGCAGATTGGGACGCAACTAGCCGACGGAATAGAGCAACTCGGACATCCCCTAATCGGCCGGGTGAGCGGGGCCGGCCTGCTGCGCGGCGTCGAGCTCACCGCACCCGTCTCCAGGGCGGTCACGGCCGCGGCCCAGGATGCCGGCTTTCTCATCAACAACCCGGTCCCCGACCGGCTCAGGTTGGCGCCACCGCTCATCCTCGACGGCACTCAGGTGGATGAGTTCATAACCGCCTTACCCGTGATTCTCACGACCGTGACCTCAAGCTTGGAGGCGGCCAGTGCCTAGACACCTGCTGCGCGACGACGACCTCAGCCCGGCCGAACAGCTAACCGTGCTGGATTTGGCCGACGAGATGAAGCGATACCGGTACGCGCATCGGCCGCTTGTGGGCCCCCGACCGGTGGCGGTCATATTTGACAGGGCTTCCACGCGGACGCGGCTTTCTTTCGAGGCGGGTATAGCTCAGCTCGGTGGAACACCGTTGATTCTGAACGCCCAGAGCATGCAGCTGGCGCGCGGCGAGACCATTGCCGACACCGCACGAATGCTGTCGGGATATGTCGACGCCGTGATATGGCGCACGGCGGGTCAGGAGCGGATCGAGGAGATGGCGGCCGCAAGCTCGGTTCCGGTGATCAACGGGCTCACCGATCGATTCCATCCGTGCCAAGTCTTAGCCGACCTACAGACGATCCGGGAGCGGCACGGTCGGCTGGCCGGGCTGACGCTCGCGTTCCTCGGTGACGGCGCCAACAATATGGCCCATTCGCTACTGCTTGGCGGGGTCACGGCCGGGCTGCACATTCGCATCGCGGGACCGGCCGGTCTCGAACCGGATCCGGGGCTACTGCGGGATGCGCTATGCCGGGCGACGGACACGGGCGGAAGCGTGACAGTGGTCAACGACCCGGCGGCTGCGGTGGACGGCGCGGACGTGGTGGCCACCGATGCCTGGACCTCTATGGGACAGGAGGATGACGGACAGGATCGAGACACGCCGTTTCGGCCGTTCCAGCTCAACGAGGACCTGCTCAAACACGCCTCGCCCAATGCCATCGTGCTGCACTGCCTGCCGGCGCATCGCGGGCAAGAGATCTCCGACGAAGTACTGGATGGGCCGGCCAGCGCCGTGTGGGATGAGGCCGAGAACCGGCTCCATGCCCAGAAGGCGCTGCTCACCTGGCTACTAGGGCAACCGAAATGATCCCGGAGTGGTGCTGCTTTGCGTGCCGCCGGCAATCCGGTAGCGACTCGACTCGTCAATTCACTCTTGCGAAAGAACCTTCCCGCTTTCCCGCAGGGAATCCACGATAAAGACCAGCAGCGCAGACCAGATGAGGGCGAATCCGATCCAGCGGGTCGCGTCCACCGCTTCATGGCGCACGAATATCCCAATCAAAAACTGAAGCGTCGGATTGAGATACTGCAGCACGCCGACCACGACAAGCGGCAGGATATTGATGGTCGCGGCATGACATATCAACGGTATGGCGGTGATCAGCCCGGAGACGGCGATGAGGGCGCCTCGAGCCGAGACGAGATTTCCCGCAGTGTCCTGCCCGGACACAGTAAGCCAGGCAAGGAACATAAGGGCCGGCCCCAGTAACACCAGGCATTCAGCGGTGAAGCCGGATATCGCTGGAACGGCGACGCGTTT
The DNA here is from genome assembly GCA_036268755.1 of Mycobacteriales bacterium. Classification (GTDB taxonomy): domain Bacteria; phylum Actinomycetota; class Actinomycetes; order Mycobacteriales; family QHCE01; genus DATATO01. Next base: position 12,319 of record DATATO010000073.1, read on the forward strand.
CTTCAGCACCGCGTAAGCCGCCATAAGGCTGCAGATCACCAACGCGATCCAGGGCAACCTGCCGTAGCCTACCGCGAGCACGACCGTCGCAAGGGCCGCGCCAATCACCGCCATCCATTGAACCGGCCGCAGGCGCTCGCCGAAGATCACGACACCTACAAGCGCTGTGGCTAGCGGTATGAGAAATAGGCCCAGCGAGCTTTCCACCACCCTCGAGCTGGTGACGGCATATATGTAGACGCCCCACGCCGCCGTCAAGCAAGCTCCCGCGCCGGCCAGCAGCACCAGGGTTCTCGGGCTGCGAAGCAGTCGGTATAACTCGCGTCGGCGGCCGAGCATGAGCACTATCAGCAGGCAGACAACGCTGGACCACGCGATGCGATATGCGAGGAGCTCATCGGTACCCACGGGTTTGAGAAGGGGCCAGTAGAGCACCTGGGCGGCCCATGTCAGGTTCGCGGTAAGCGACAGGGCTATCCCCTCGAGGGGATGCGTTCGATCGATGGTCGGCACCGGCTCATTGTGTCGCCTGAGGACGAGCGAGGGCAGTGACAGTGACCCTCGCCACCGCGGAGCGCGAGCCATTGTAGGAATCCACTTGACCAACTATTCTCTCAGTGTATATTCTCTCAGAGAATAGCCCATCCTCCGACCTAAAGGAGCCCCATGTCCATCCGACCGAAGCGCCCCGGAATCTTCGTCGCCCTTGGCGCAGTGCTCACGGCAGCGGCACTGGCCACCGCAGCCTTCGCCAGTCCGGCGACAGCGGCGAGCCCGGCGCATCACACATCACAGCCCTATCGCGCCCTCGTCACCAAGGACTTCGGCAGCGGCGGCACGTACATCTCAACCGGCGGCACGATCGCCCTGAAGTTGAACCCCAAATCGCAGGGCGTCGACGCATTTGCAGAGGAGTGCGACGGTGGTGGCGACTTGGGCGACGTCCAGCATTTCCCGGCCGGCGCCTCCACGTCTCGAGTGCTGGCATCGAACGTCTCGAAGGACCAGTGCTTCGTTCTGCTGCTGAAGTCCACGGGCTCACAGACGACCGAGGTCTCGGGAACCCTCGACTACTAGCCGAACCACACCAGGTGGCGG
>DATATO010000074.1:0-7755 GCA_036268755.1 Mycobacteriales bacterium
CCTGCCCGTCCTTATCGACGCCGATGATGGCTACGGCGATGTCAAGAACGTCACTCGGACTATTCGCATGTATGAGCGGATGGGGGCGGCGGCGATCTTTATAGAGGATCAGGTTTCGCCCAAGCGATGCGGACATATGGAAGGCAAGGCGGTAGTCCCGGTCGAAATCATGGAACACAAGATTCGGGCGGCCGTTGCCGCTCGTGACAGCTCGGAGACTTTTCTCATCGCACGTACCGACGCGCGAGCCACGGAAGGGCTCGACAGCGCTCTGCGACGCGCCGATCGGTACGTTCAAGCTGGTGCCGATGGGATTTTCATCGAGGCTCCACTTTCAATCGCTGAGTTGGAGAGGATTGGGCGCGAGGTCGAAGTTCCCCAATTCTGCAATATGCTGGCAGGCGGTAAGACGCCCATCCTTACTAATCAAGAGCTATACCATATGGGCTTCGAAATGGTAGTTCACGGAATCACGCTGGTGATGCAAGCTGCCAAACTGTTTCAGCAGGCTCTACAAGCTATCAAGGAAGATCGAGTCGACTACAGCCCAACAACGACCGCAACATTCGACGAATTCAAGGAGATCATGCGCTTTCCCGAATGGGCTGAAATCGAGGATCGATTTAACCGGTAAATACATCCTAATTTCGGAATGACAAAGCTCCCTCTCGTCGTCAAGAGCATTGAACAGCGTGAGGATGACAAAGCCTGCTACTGGCGAGGCCCCCTCCTCTCGTCGGGCCGGGTCTGCGCGCGCGCCCGCGGAGGTGCGGGGGGCGTAAATCTACGCAGTCCCGACTGGCCGTAGCGCGCCAGGACGGCGCTGGGCAAAACCGCATCCTTCGCCGCCAACCGTTCCGACGCTCGGGTAGCGGCCTCCACACCGGCGGGAAGATTTCCCCTCCCGGAGGATCCGATGGCTTGCAGCAGGATCTGGTCTGTCTCATCACTGCTCGTGGGCCCGGCGGCCCTCAGGGCGTTTACCGAGGCGTAGGCGAGCGGCCCGAGCAGCTCCCACGTTTCGGGGTGGGGATCGCCACTGAGGCCGCCAAGCCGCACCACGCCGCACTCTTTGTGAACTTGATCGGCCACCGTCGCCAGCGCGCGATGGAAGATCTCGGGATTGACGCGCACCACGTCGGCGGCCAGCCGGGTACGGTCCGGAAGCGAGGACAGCAGCTCCGCCCATTCCTCGTGAGACGGCTGCAGGCCCAGCTCGTCGCAGCGACGCAGGGCCGCTTCCTGCTCCGCCTGCAACGTGTCGAGAACCGGACCGATCGCACTCGCCCGTTGAGTCTGCTCACGGATGTCTCCGAATAGCTCTGCGGTCTCACGCAGATAGCGTGCCTGGTTCTCGCCGCGCTCCGCGATCGTGGAGTCGGCGAAGGACCCAAGCAGGTCAACCAACTCGACGGGCGGTGAACCGGCGAGCGTCTGCCCCTCGCCCATGGCCCGATAGCGCTCAGCGTGCTGGGCTATGAGTTCAAGCCTTCGCTCCAAGGAATAGACCGCGTCATCGTAGGGAGGCCCGTTCTTGTAATAGACGGGCAGCGGCTCGGTGTGCAGGCTCGCGTCCCACAGTCCGGAGGCGAGCGTGAGGTGCATCTTGGCAGCCTCCGGGAGGTTGCCCTCGCCTAGGGCGGACCGCACATCGGCGTAGTTGTTCGTGGGACCGGTGGGGCCGGATCCAAAGGAGCCCCTATTCCGGTCGTCGGTCTGCCGAGCGTTGGTTAACTCATCCGCAAGAGCCTGATAGAAATAAAGGACCTGCTGATAGGAATCTTGTACGTTTCCGTAGTGCCCGGCCAGGGTGCGGTAAAACTCGGGCACGGGCTCGCCGGCGGCGAGCCGTTGATAGGTCCCGGCCAGCTCCCGCCTGCGTTCGAGGGCGGTCAATTCCCCATCCACCGTATCGATGAAGGAGCCCAGCCCGGCCACGAGCCGCTCCCGGTTCTCCGCCGCCGAGCCGTTGGGATTCACGGAGAAGCCCTCGATGCGCACCCTGGGATCGAGGATTTCCGCCTCCCGCAGGGCATCCGGAAACGCCACGGGAAGGCTACCCGTTACGTTGGCAAAGCTAGGCGCGAGAAACGGATAGTAGACCGTAAGTCCCGCACCCTCGACGGGGGCGCCGCGCTCGGCCATCTGCTGCCTCCAACCGGCACATGCATAGCGTTTGCTCGTTGCGTCCGCGCGACGCCGAGCCGAGGTATGTATACCACTCACGGGCGGCGCCCCACCGGGTTTTTCCCGAAAAGTACCAGGTCAGACTGCTGCTCATTTCCCGGCGGCTCGGGGTTTCTTCCTCGCCCTAGGCGTAAGCCGGGGTTTGTCCGCTCTCGCCACGTGTACCACGGTGACGACGGGAACGGTGAGGCGTTCGGCTTCGCCGAACCGGGCCAGAAAGGCCTCGGCCCTCGCTAGGACCTGTGCCCGGACCGATTCCGGCGCTCGGGTCAGCCCCGCATAGCTCGACAGCAGGTCCCGGAGCTGTCCGGGCGTCATGTGCTCGTGATACTCAAATCGACGCGGGCTGTTGGGTAAGAAGCCAGTTCCCAGGTTGAGCGGGCCACCCCTCGTTGCCCCCGAGGTCATCGGATTCTCGGCAACCACCGAGGGAAGCCCTGTAGAGACGGCTCGTGCGATAGCTGTGCCGCCCCGGAGCGAGCCGCCCAGCGAGACGAGAGCGCCCCCCGGGCGGAGCACACGCCACACCTCGGCGGGCGTGCGCTTCGGGTCTCCCCAGTGCAATGACCTGCCAAACATGACCATGTCGAAGGTCTCGTCGGCGAAGGGCAGCCGGTCCATGTCTCCCCGAACCGAGGGAATCTCGGGATGCTCGGATCTAAGCTCGCGGAGCATGCTCGCCGACCTGTCGAGCGCGACGATCTGGACCGGAATGCCAAGGGCCTTGATTTCCTGAATCACCTGCCCCGTGCCGGCGCCTGCATCCAGGATGCGTAACCGCCGAACCATCCGCCGTAACCCGGGCCGCTGTAGGGCCCAGAATCGCAGCCGGTGGGATTCTCGGAGCGCATAACGCACGGCCGCCGGGGTATACCCCGGCCGCGTCCGATAGGCCCGGGCCGTCTCATCTCGCTGAAAGTGAGACGCCCCGCGGCGATCGGGATCCTCCTCAGCCATGAGGCCAGCATATGACCTATCCACGTGCCCGGAGAGGGATCTAGAAGGTCTCCCGGGGCTATCTGCCTTACGAGCCACCGGTATGCCGAGCCAGCGGTGGAATCCTGTCGATCCATGGCATCACCTGCTCCAGCTGCGCGGCCGCGGCGAGCACCGCCGCCTCGCCGCGTTAGCAGTAGGTCGACGTCATCCCAGAGCGTCATTACCGCCCGGCTGTATTACCTTTCGCTCAGATCCGAGGGGTCTATTGTGCCGGGCCGGGCCCGATCCGTCGCCGCCGCGCTCATACCCACAAGCACGGCAATTGCGATTGTCGTGATGAGGTTGACGAACGCGAGACCGGTGCGCTCGGCGAGCGGCTGGTCAGTAATCAGCGGCAATAGAAATAGCACCAGGATGAGGATGCCGGAGATCCAACCGAAGAAGATGCGCGGTCGCGGCGTTCGGCGCAGCAAGAGCAGACGCATGACCTCGGTGGCGGCGAGAGCGAGTACCGCGGCCCCAATCACATACAGCAGCGCTAGGACAAAGAAGCCGCCCAAATCGTCCGTAAAGATCTCCACCCGAGCCACGCCCCGCACCAACAAAAACCCGACCACCGCGATGCCTGCGGCCACACCAGCCGTCGCACGCCCTCCTGACCAGAGCGAGGCAAGCCGGGACCTGCTCGGCCGCGGGGGAGCCGGTTCTTCCATAACATACTGAGGCGGTACCGGTTGCGGTGGCGGCCCTGCCTGTGCTGGCGCCTGCGCCGCTGGCGGTACCGGTTGAGACGACGGCTGCTGCGCCATATCACGTTGGTTCAACGGTGCGGGTTGTACCGGAGACTGCGACGGCGGCCCCGGAGCGGAGTATTGGGGCTCCGTAACTTCGGTGCTCGAATGTTGGGCCCGGGTGTCTCGCGGGCCTCCGATCTCGTGCGCTCCTGGAGTCATGCAGTGGTTATACCCAGAACCCGACGTCAGAAACAAGGATTTCGGACAAAACACCCGGACAAACTTTAACGCAAGCTACGGCTTCCAATCCACGATTGCGGTGGATATCCCTCATCCGGGAGGGCGACCGACGTCGGCGACCCGCCCCTGCCGGGTTACTGGCAGACTCGCTATGTGTCCCTCGAGCCCGCCAAACGCGCAGTTCCCATCGGCCGCAGGACGATGCTCGGCGGCGTCATAGGTGCGGGTATCACGCTAATCACGGCCGGATGCAACCTCCCCGTCGGGCAATCGTTCGGCATCAGCCGATCGCCACTTCGCTTCCTCAGCGGCCAGATCGCCGCCACGATGAAGCTACTCGAACCGATCGGCACCGAAACGATCCGACAGCTAGATGTGTTGCGGTCGCATCATCAGAAACATCTCGACGCACTTCGTCACCGAACACGCACGGATCCGCCGAACCCGACGTGGCCGTCCCTGCCGACGGATCCGAAAAAGCGGGTGGCGGCGGCCGAACGGGCACTCGCCGAACTGGCCGGCAAACTATGCCTGCGTATTCCCGACATCGGCAACCGCGTAGACGCAGCTCGACAAGACGACTTCGTAGCGCTGCTTGGAAGTATCGCCGCCTGCCAACGCGTGCACCAGTGGCTGGTGAGCGGTACGGGCGTGTCGGACTCGCAGGACTGGTCGATGGGCGGCCGCGGTCGCGACGCGCTGCCCGTGTTGCAGTCCGCCCTGGACGGCGAGCATGCCGCCATCTACGGCTACGGCGCCCTCGGCGGCCGGTTGGGAAAGTCGGACCGGTCGAGCGCCCTGACCGCACAGGAAGTTCATCGAGATCGGCGCGATGCGCTCGCCGAAAGCATCACGGTCAGGGGTGGCCAGCCGCATGCCTCGGAAGCCCGATACGAGCTGCCGATCGCCGTCACAGACCCGAACAGCGCGCGTCAACTTGCCGCCCGGCTGGAAGACGACTGCGCGGGGCAATGGCGTCAGGCACTATCGACGGTGCAACCAGGCGACCGCGACCCGGCGCTACGGGCACTGACCCACTGCGCGGTCACCGCAGCGAAGTGGCGGCCGGGCTCTGCGGCAGCGAATCCGGCGTTTCCCGGGGTCTAGAGTTCGTCCTGCGTCCCGAAGAGTTGGAGCGCGTCGAACTCCCCGTTTCGGACCCCCGCTAGGAACGCCCCCCACTCGTCCGCGTCGAAAATCAGGTAGGGGCCCTTGGGCTGCTCAGAGTCCCGCAAGGCGATTTGCTCACCCACCATCGCCAGCTCCACTCGTCGACCGTCGGCCTCGGAATCGGGCGCATGCCAGCGAGCAGAGGTAAAGCAGGGGGCGCCGTTGACATGAACCGAATTTGCTATCACCACAATTAGCGACCCTAGTGGCAGCGCCGTCGACCGTCTCATCGACCAGACCGGCACTATAGGCGCATGCCCGAGACCTCCACTCACCCCCAGTTCACACTCGCTCAAGAGATCGCCGGCTCTGTCTGCCATCGCCACCCCGCCGAGATCATGGCGGTCGGGGGCCACGGTCGGCTCACCCACGATGACGAACGAGACAACACCGACCTACAGCTAGTCGTGATCACTTATCGGCCGCAGCAGTCGGTCCGGTCGACCGCTCGCGAGATAGACCGAACCCTCGTCGAGGTTGAGGTGGTGACCGCCGAAAACTACTTGGCGCGCGCGCGAACCCTAACGGTGAACTGGCCGCTGCTGGCGGATCGATACCTGTACACCGTCCCGCTGCACGACGAGGTGGGCTGGCATCGTCGCCTACGGGACACCCACATCGCCCGGCTCGCCGAGGCGCCAGGGACAGAATTCACCGTGCTCGCTCGCGAGTCCTGGTGCCGCGCGTCGTCGTATTTCCGGCGAGCGCAATGGCATTCGGAACGCTTCGACGCCGACCGCGCATTGCTGCTCTTGGCCGAGGCTCGCATTGCGACCGCGGTCACCGAGGGCCTACTCACTCGGACGTATTTTCGCTCGGCCGCCGATGCCGCCAAACGGACCGCGCTCGCGGGCGCGGATTTGGAGTCGGTCGGCACCCGGATAGAGAGCCACGCCGAGGAGTTGGCCAAGCGGGGGCGCCCCGTAGTAGGAACCGTGTCGGACCTGTTCGGCTGAGAGCGCTCTGATGGCAGGCTAGGCAACCACGCCGCCAATAAGTAGGCCGACGAGGTAGGTTATGCCCGCGGCGGCCGCACCGAAGAGAAACTGCCGGGCCCCGCTGGCGAACCACGAACGGTTGGTGAATCGGCTCACTGCAGCGCCCACCGCGAACAGGCCCACGCCGCCGATGACAAGGGAGAGCAAGAGCACGTCGCCGCCCAGTAGATATGGGGCCAGCGGAATTCCGGCCCCGATCGCGAAACACAGGAAGGACGAGATTGCTGCGAGCCACGGCGAGGCCGACTGGTCGGGAACGACACCCAGCTCCTCCTGCACATGGGTATGCAGCGCAAGTTCCGGGTCCTTGGACACCTCCTGCGCGACACGGTGCGACAGCTCCTCCGAGTAGCCGCGCTGCTGCAACATCAGTTCTAACTCGCGCCGCTCAACCTCGGGGTTGGTCCTCAGCTCGTGTCGCTCCTTCTCCAGCTCCCGCAGGATCTGATCATTTTGGGTACGCACCGAGGTGTACTCGCCCAGTGCCATAGAAATCGCACCCGCCGACAGGCCGGCGGCACCGGTGAGCACGATCGCGTGAGAACTGGCGCCACCACCGCCGACCCCGGCGATCAGCGAGATGTTGCTGACCAGGCCGTCCATGGCGCCAAACACCGCGGCCCGCAGCCAGCCCCCCGAGACGTCGGGATGGTCATGGGTCGGGGAATGAAGATGCGCGATGTCCCGCGCGCGGGCGTTAACGATGAGGGCTCCCGAATTGGGTTGGCTTGCTGAATTCGGCCTCACAGAACAGAAGTCGAACAATCAGTCGGGTAATAAAATCTCTTTCCACTGCTAACCTTTACCCATGACCACCATAGTAAAGGAAACCCATCAACGGACCCGCCGGACAAGGGTAAGCCGCAAGAATCAGATTACTTTGCCGGTGGCTACGCTCGCTGATGCCCACGTAATTCCGGGAGACGTACTCCGAGTCGAAGTGGAGGCAGAGGGAGTTTTTCGTCTCATCAAAGACAACGATCCTTGGCTTAGCAAATTCGAAGAATTTGCTGGCTCCATGCCAGGCCTAGCAAAAGCTGCAAGCCTAGAGGAGTTGAGAGACGAGTGGGAAAGGTAGTTCTAGATGCCAGCCTGTTGATCGGGGTCCTGGACAAATCAGATGCACATCATCACTCGGCCTGTCAGGCAGTCGTAGCACATCGAGCATACGGATTTAACGTTCCAGCATCGGTGCTGGCCGAGATTTTAGTCAGAGCTGCACGGCAGAGTTCCGCCAAAGTTGAAGAGATTCGATCTCATGTTCGTCTACTGTTCGGACCCATCCGCGCCATTGACGATGATGTGGCCGTAACCTCTGCCCAACTCTGCGCAAGGCACAAAGCGCTGCGATTACAGGATGCACTCGTCATTGCCACCGGAATAGTGGATGACGCCGAGGTGATTCTCACCGCCGACGCACGCTGGCGAGGAATAGATAACCGGGTCCAATTACTAAAAACTGTGGGCTAGCATGGAGTAGCCTAGGC
>DATATO010000075.1:0-2837 GCA_036268755.1 Mycobacteriales bacterium
CGGTCGAGCTGGACGTGCCAAGGGATCGCAACGGCATCTCCAGGGCGGTCGGTCATCCACCAGGGTCGATCTTCACGATCGTCAAGCAAACCGGCGGCTATGTGCCCAAGCCGCGTCGGCGCCGCGCGGAGCACTGCTGACCAACGGCACAGCCCATCAGGATCATCTGCCCGACCCTCTCGCGCCGGAAGGTGGGGCACGACGGCGCCGGTTGCAGGGGTTGCTAGCTGCCATCGACAATCAGGCCCGAGCGACTGGGTGCTGTTTTAGGAGTTCAATCGGTGAGGTTGCCTCGGGTTTCGGTTCCGAGCAGCGCCACAAGCACCGCAGCGAGGACGAACCCGCCACCAAATATCGCGAACACCGGGCCCGTCGTCGTGAGGGCGAGCATCACGGGCACGACCATGGGGCCGATGATGGCGCCACAGCGGCCCGCCCCGAACCCGATGCCGGCGCCGGCCGCTCGGATGTGAGTGGGAAACAGCTCCGGGGTGTAGGCGTAGAGCCCGGCCGCGGCGATGTTCCCGCAGAAGTTCATCGCGGCCCCGGCCAGCATTGCCGAGAACTGGTCGCTCGTGTCGCCGTAGAGCAAGCAACACGGGGCGGTGATCAGGGCAGCGGCCACGATGACCGGCTTGCGGCCCCATCGATCGATGGACCCCCCGCACAGGCTTCCGGCGATCCCGGCGATGCTGATGCCCAGCACGACCGTCAGCGAGGCGGTAATCGAGATGCCCCGGTCGACCAGGATCTTCGCGGCCCACGTCACGATCCCGTAGGTAGCGGTCATCATGCAGAACCACGAGCCGAACGTCATGAGAGTGGCACGGCGATACCGGCGGATGAACAGCTCTCGATAGCGAACGGGGCGCGCTAGCTCCGCTTGCATGCCGCCGGTTGATGAACCCGAGTCGCCGGGGGAAAGCCGTCGCAACACCTCCCGCGCCTTGGTCAGCTCACCGCGCGCTAGGTGCCAGCGCGGTGACTCCGGCACGGTCCGCCGGATCAGGAAAGTCCCCACGGCCAGCACGGTCAGCACTGCGTAGAGGCTGCGCCAGCCGAACACGGGCATCAGCACCAGAGCGATCGCCGCGACCAGCGCTGTCGAAGCCGGTGCTCCCGCCTGCAGCCACGCGGCGTGCCTGCCTCTGCCCCGCGCGGGCAACAGTTCGAGCAGCAGTGTCACGGCGATCGGCAGCTCGGCGCCCATCCCGAAGCCACCGATGAACAGCGACCCGATCAGCAACGGCAACGAGTGACTCACGGAGGTGACCAGCGCTGCCGCACCCCAGACCACCATGCTGGCGCCGAATACCGGCCGGCGCCCGAGACGGTCAGACACAAGCCCAGCCACCGAGCCGCCTAATGCCATGCCGGCGAACTTCACGCTAGCGAGCGCTCCGGCCAGGGTGTTGCTGAGCTGAAACTCACCCGCCAGCGGGGCGAGCACGACACCGAGGACGCTGTTGGCCATCGCGTCGGCGACGACGGCGCCGAGCAGAATGAGAAACAGCAGGCGGTGGAAGCTGGTGGCCGATGCGGTGTCGATGCGGTCGGCTAAGGAGGCCGAGGTGGGCTTCCACTGTGAAGCCTCGCTCATGGGGGTGGGCTCACCCCGGTTCAACTCGTCGGGCCGGCGACGAGCGCACCAGCCGCAACTTCGGCCGGGTCTGCGCCGGCCCACGAGGTGGCCTGAATGCAGCAGTGCGATCGAGCGCGGCGACCCGGCCGTCAGGATCGGCGCCCAGCTCGGTGTCGTAGTCAAGCTCAAAGCTGTGTTGGGCCAGTAGTTCGCTGTCGGCCATGGTCCGCTCGACGACCTCGAGCACCGCTGACGAGCTGCCTGCTTTGAACCGCTCGATGAGCTCGTGGCAACGCTCGATTTGCCGGAACAGTGCCCGCTGCGACGGTCCGAAGACGCTGTTCGCTGCACTAGTCACGACCCGATAACCGAGGCAGTGGTAGCGCCGGGTCGAATCCTGGATGTCGCGCATCATTCCCAGGTCCCACTGCGTGGCCGCCGGTTGGCACATCCCGACAGTGAACTCACGAATGGACTGGCCAAACGACGACTCAGTGGTCTCGATCGGCGTGTCCGGCGGGATGAGCCGTTCGAGCCGGGCCAACTCGCGTGGGTCCATCAGTTCAACAGACCGGGAGAGCAGCTGGGCCTCGAGCTTGCGGCGGACCCGGAACATCGCGGTCAGCTGGTCGATGTCGAGTGGGGCGACCACGGCGACGTCACCCTGCACATTCACCAGGCCGTCGCGCTGCAGACCTACGACAGCCCTTTCCAGTGCACTCACCCGGACAGACTGGCGTTCTGATAGCTCGCGCAACCGTACTTCTTGGCCGGGAAGGAGCAACCCGGTGTGAATTCCCAGGCGGATCTCCTGGTCAGCTTGCTCAACCGGCGATAGTCGATCTAGGGAATGTAGAGAACCCACGATCCCTCCACATGATCCTTCGCGTGAAACGCTGTGTCCCGTCGTCAGATTAGGCGTTGAGGCACCGATGACGCGGCATTCTCAAGGTTCCTTAGTCATTCCCGCTGAGTCGGTAACGTTCGGTTTGGGTCACGTCCCCAGGAGTGGTGCAACTCGGTTCGCGGGAGGCTCTGCGCTTCAGATCATGCCGGCATGAGTTCCGGGGTGGCTACTCCTTCCTGCCAGCGGCACCTGAGTGCCTCGGCCCCCAACCGCCCGCCGCTACGCCCGGCAACACCCGGTGCCCGAGTTCTTCGAGTGCGCGGTCGACGGAAAGGGCCTGTCCGCGCGGCTGATCGGGTGCGGTGTTTTCTTGTCCCGGTCGCCGCCGCGGCGGCGCCGCCTCCTTGA
>DATATO010000076.1:0-2872 GCA_036268755.1 Mycobacteriales bacterium
GCCTGCAGATTGCCCACCGCCGCGCCGCGGTCGGCGTCGAGTGCCGCGAGCGCGGCATGGAAGCGCTCCGCCAATGTGCTCAACGCCGCCTCCGCGGCGGGATGCCCGGCCGCGCGCGGCGGGACCCGCAACCCCGCGGCGGCGGCACCTTGTTCGACGTGCGCGGTCAGCGCGTTCGCCGCGGCGAGCAGGTCACGCGAGTCAACCCGGACGGTCTCCCCGGCCGCCACCGCGGTCTGGTTGTCGTAGACCGGCCCTTGCCAGGCCCGCTCCGAGCCGGGCGGGGCGGGCGCGGGTCCCCGCGGTCTGGTGCCGCCCGGTGCGGGGTGGTCGGTCTGCTGCGCCATGGCGTACTCCTCGTCCTATGCGGATGCGGGCGCGGTCAGTGACTTACGTGAGTGCGTGCGGACAGAGTCCTCGACCTGGGACGCCGGAGGAGGCCCTTTCCGTCGGATTAGCACGAATACATCAACGATCAAGCCATATTCAACGTCGGCTTGCGCTGTTCGGGTCGCCAGCTGCGACATGTGAGCGATAAGGCCGATTAGAAAAATCGTCGAAGCGTAGTCAACAGAATGAAACGGAGGGGGCGACTGCCCGTCCTCAAGAGTTACAGCGTTCACATCATTCGCATCAGTCTCGAACGCAGCGAATCCGCAGGTGGGACGGCCGGTCACACACGGGTTCGGACCAGCTCCCGCGCAGGTAGCTGCCCTGACAGGGGCAGATCGAGAACAGAGATCTGATAAGAGTGACCGGATATACGATAGTCCATTCCGAACGGGCGTACGCGCGGCTAGGACCTTCTCTACCGGCCGAGCACAGTTTGCCCAGGTGACCACGCAGGCCACCGGGGTTCAGAGAAGCCTCGACGAAACGAGGTGACGATGGAGCCAATAGAAATAAGGGGAACACATCAAGCGCCCACCCGGCCTGTCCGAGATCAGATCCAAGGGCCGCGAGGCCGTCAGCGCCGGACTGTAGATGCGGAGCGCGTGCGGAGGGGCATCGTTGTACGTGGCACGGTCAGTGGTCAGCATCGCCATCGGGCGGTCCTGGCGGCGGACGCAGCTGGTCCCGGATCCAGATCTCCCGGAGCACGCCCCGCTCGCGCAGCTCACCTCGGGAGCCGCACCCGGCGCACACGTCCTCGCCCTCGATATGACCTTCGTACCAACCGAGCACCGCGGCATGGAGGATGGCGCCGCGCACGTCCACCTCGCCCTCCTGGTAGTCGCGCATGGTGTTCTCGACGATGAGCCGCAGCGCGTCCGAGTCGCGGTTCGGGAACGGGGGCGATGGCATCAGGTCCTCTTCAGGCACACGGAAAGCTTGGCGTACCTACCCCACGCTTGCTTCAAGGGAGGGCAAGCCTACGGATGAAGATCCGTCGGCGGCCACAGAGCAGCAGGTCACAGCGGGTATTTACGCGGGGCGGAGGGCAATCCTGCTTCATTGTCGGTGAGGCAATCGGCGAGATGCCGCGAGAGGCGCGGTGGCGCGGTGAACCCGGTCTACAACCACAACAGCGCTCAACTATTCGCCCCGCCCAACATGGCGAGGACATGCAGGTCACCGGGGGCTCCCACCGTCGCGGGTGCTGACCGCCGCCTCTTAAAGTGATCCCCGCAGCAACGAGTAAGGGGAAGACTGCGGTGGCCGAAGTTGTGCTGTTTCATCACGCGCTCGAGCTCACGCCGGGTGTCCTCGGTTTCGCTGACGAGCTGCGCCGGGCCGGGCACACCGTGCACGCACCCGACCTCTACGAAGGCCGCACCTTTGACACCCTGGCCTCGGGGATCGGCCAAGGCTGAGCGGACCGGCTTTGGCCAGGTGATCGAGCGTGGCATCCGGGCGGTCGAAGGCCTGCTCGCCGAGCTGGTCTACGCCGGCTTCTCCCTCGGTGTGCTCCCGGCACAGAAGCTGGCGCAGACTCGACTGAACGCGCGGGGAAGTTGCTGTTCTATTCCTGGGTTTCCGGTCGAGGAGTTCGGCTCCGAATGGCCGGACGGCGTGCCGGTACAGATCCACGGCATGGACGCCGACCCGATCTTTGTCGGCGAGGGCGACATCGACGCCGCACGGGCCCTGGTCGCCTCGATCGGTCAGGCCGAGCTGTTCCTGTATTCGGGCGGCCGGCACTATTTCGCGCCGACAGCTCGCTGCCGTCCTACGGCGCCGAGGCCGCCGTACTACTGCTCGACCGCACGCATGTCGTTTTCTCCACTCCACATGAGTCGAGATGAATGCCCGTAATCGTGGCTGCCACGAACTACCGCGCGAATGCGCCGCGCTTTCGCAACGTACCCAGCGCCCCCGCATCCGTCAAGTTGTCTCCGAACTAGGATCGCGGGCGGCACAAAGTCAGATGCGATCGCCGAATACCCTCCTTTCCCAGATCACTTTAGGTATGGAACCACTAGACTGGGACGAGTTCAGATAGCTTCTCGTCCTCGCGACGGTTTCCGCACGTTCCGTTTCGTACAGACACCCATCGACATGCCGCGAATAAGGTAGCAAACGGGTAACCGGCGTCGTACTGAGAATGGCTTCCCGCGCGCGGTCCGACGCGTGGTCGCACTCGCGCTCGTGATCGCTCATCCCGGCCGCCGGATCTTCGTTCGGGCCGGGCGAAGCCCCCCAGCGAACGGTTCGCAGGAGGGTTCGTCTCCGCCTTCGTCTTCACCTTCGGCTGGGGTTTCGTTCTTAACACGAAGAGCGGACTACACCCATCCCCGCGGTTCAGGGCCCACACGGGGGCTGCGTCCGGGCGGGAAGTCAAATGGTTCGGGTGGTGGCGGGGACGTTCGTCCCTGCCACCACCCGAACCATCGTGTGTGGTGTGGCTGGTGGCCCCGTCGCCGACGGGGCC
>DATATO010000077.1:0-9185 GCA_036268755.1 Mycobacteriales bacterium
TCTCGCATGATAAGGACTCTACTGATCCGCTCAGCGAGGCATGGCCGGATAGCGCATACTCGTCCCGTGCCCCATCCACAGGAGATCTTTCAACGTTGCGATCAACTCGACTCCCTACCTCGACTGTTTCGCGACAACTACGAGTGGGAGCTAAGCGTTCTCGAGCGAGAGCTTCCGCCCGGTGCCTCCGTCCTTCAGGTCGGGTCCATGGACGGTCTGCGGTTGATCCGGCTGTCGATGCGCCGACCCGATCTACGTCTGACCGGGCTGGACATCGACGCCGAACTGATTGAGCTCGCTCGCGCACATGCAGGCGGTGCGGGCATCGGCATCCAGTTCATCCTGGGCGACATCACGGCTCCGCCACCGCTGGAACGATTCGACTACGCGATGTGCCTGAACAACACGCTGGGCTATATCCCCGAGGACGGGCTGGCAGTGGCCCGGATGCGACAGGTGGCCGGGTCGGTGCTGGTTTCGGTATACGGCGAACGAACAACGGACGGTCTCGCCGGGGAATACTTCGGGGTGCTCGGGACGGCCGTGACGGGCGTGCGACACCTCGGCGACTGTGACCTCATCATCGTCGAGGGTCTCGGTGAAGTGCGCCGCTATCACGCCGAGCGGCTGGAAACCTGGACCACAGAAAAGCAGGACACGCCGCTCGGCTACTGGGCCCGCATTGCGGGGACTCCGTAGCCGAGCGGTGTGCATTCGCTAGCGATCAGGCATTCAGCCGGCGACGAATCGAGACCAGACCTAGCACGATCACGGGCACCAATGCCATGTGCATGGCCGAAGGCTCACGGTACTGACGGCGTCGAAGTTCGCCAACACGATGAAGACGATGGTGCCGAGGGCACCGAGCGAACCGGTGATCTGGGCCGGCAGAAACACCCCGCGATGCTCGACATGATGTCCTCCGCTGCTGGGGCCAGCCGGCCCCAGCGCCGGACTGCGCTACGCCCATACGTCGAAGCCCCGACGGTGAGATCGACATGGCGGAAATTATTTTGCGGAAATTTTCAGTGCCTGCGGGCGGCGCTGTCAGTTTCACGTGGAACAGCGCGGCTTCGAACGAGGCGCCGTCACTCGTCGTCGGCAAGTACAACCGCGAACTCGTCCTCGAGCCCCCGTCTGCCCGATTCCGTCAGGTAGACGGCGCGACCCACCGTGGGGCGCCGCACCCAGCCCAGGCCCACAAGGCGTGTCAGCACCGCGGCACCGAGAGCGCCCGCGAGATGGTGTCGCTGCTCCGACCAATCGATGCAGTATCGAATAAGCGGACGACGGCTGCGGCTGGACACTGTCACACCGAAGGCGCTGAGCCGCCCGCGGCCGCGCTCGGTGAGGCTGTAGGTCACATCCCCGCGGCCCGGGCTCGAAAGCCGATCGCTGCCATCCGCGTGAAAGATGCCGTCGCCGCCGGACAGCAGACTCTCGTCGAGAAATGCCGTCATTAGCGCGGTACCTAGCCGCCCGGCGAGATGGTCGTAACAGGTGCGGGCGACACGGACGGCGTGGGCGCGGGTGCCCTGCCGCAGCGACCGAACCGGGGCAGCCGGGGCGATACGAGCCAGTGATTCCAACAGCTCCCCCACCCTCGGGCCGGCGAGTCGGTAGTAGCGATGCCGGCCGTGCCGCTCGACGGCCAGCAGGCCGCCGGCAACCAGTTTGGTGAGGTGAGAACTCGCGGTAGAGGCGGCAACGCCGGCCTCGGCCGCAAGAGTGGAGGCAGCTAGCGCCCGCCCGTCCCCGAGCGCCAGCAGGATGCGGGAGCGGCCGGGATCGGCGACCAGATCGGCCACCTTGGCGATGTCGGCGTCTCCCATGGTGGTACTCATGTCACCAACTTAACGCCGGATTACTTCGACCGGGAACGAAGTAATCCGGGTTTAGGGTCGGACTTATGCCTACCGACGCAACCGTACAACGGTCCACGGAGACCGCCCAGCGGAGTCGAGAGCGTGTGCTCTCACCCGCCCTGGTGGCGATATGTCTCGGCTATTTCATGGTCATCCTTGACACCACGATCGTGACCGTGGCGTTGCCGGCGCTACGACAGGACCTGCACGCCACGCTGAGTAGCCTGCAGTGGGTAGTGGACGGCTACACGTTGACCTTCGCGGCGAGCCTGCTGACCGGCGGAACGCTCAGCGATCGGCTCGGTGCGCGCCGGGTTTTCCAGTTGGGACTCGGCCTGTTCGTGCTCACCTCGGCCGGATGCTCGATCGCGCAGACCTCCACAGCCCTGATTGGCGTCAGACTGGCACAGGGCGTGGCCGCAGCGCTGCTGGTTCCGGCGTCACTCGCGCTGCTGAGGGCGAATTACGCCGACACCGCCTCCCGGGCGCGCGCCGTGGGTGTGTGGGGCGGCATCGCCGGCATCGGTGCCGCCGGCGGCCCGATTCTGGGCGGCCTGTTGGTCTCGGCCCTGAGCTGGCGATGGGTGTTCATCGTGAACGTTCCAATCGGGCTTCTCGCGGCCGCACTGACCGCGCGCTATGTGCGTTCCTCGCCCCGACAACAGCGGACGCTCGACGTGGGCGGGCAACTCGCCGGCATTTTGGCGTTGACCACCCTGACCTGGGCTCTGATCGAGGTGATGCACGACGGCGTCGGGGCGACGGTAATCGCGGCAGCGACGGTCAGCATGGTCACCGCACTGGCATTCGTAATGTTCGAGCTCAGGGGAAGCTCACCGATGCTGCCGATGAGCCTATTCTCGCACCCGGTGTTCTCCGCGGGGACGGCCATCGGACTACTGATCAATCTGGGCTTCTACGGTCAGCTCTTCGCGATGATGCTATATCTCCAGCACGAGCTGGGGTATTCACCCCTGGTAGCGGGGCTGGCGTTGCTCCCGGAGGGTGGATTCGTCGCGATCGCGTCGTTGCTGTCCGGCAGATTCACGGCCCGAGCGGGCGGTCCCGCACGGACGATGTTCATCGGGCTGATCATCGGCGGACTCGGGTTGCTCGGTCTTACTATCGCGGGTCCAGATACACCCTATGCGATGTTGGTGTTACCGCTCGCCGCTGCCGGCTTCGGGATGGCCTTCACGATGCCCGCGGCTACCACTGCCGTCGTGGACAACAGCCCGGCCGGCCGCGCCGGCGCCGCCTCCGGTGCCATCAACAGCGCCCGGCAGATAGGGGGTGTCATCGGTGTGGCGTTGTTGGGCGGCCTGGTGGGAGAGGGTTCATTATCAATATCGGGCCTGCGGTTCGCCCTGGCGGCGGCGAGTGGCGCCTTCTTCCTGGGGGCAGTTTTGGCGGCTTTCGCCGGCAGTTGGCTGCGACGCAAGCAACGCGCAAGAGCGGAACCGGCGGGGTAACCCGATTCCCGGGTCCGAACTGTGTTCCAGACCATTGAGGGTGGCCGCAAACTTATCCCGAACGGGACTATCGCCACGGTGAGCCTTTTCCACAATCAGCGATGCCTGTGTGGATATCAATCCGACGGGTAGCGGTTAGCGGCGGCCAACGCGTGAGAACGGCACCAGGCCCGGCACCCGACGGCGAAAATTGGGATAGTCATCGGGGAATTCCACAGTGAGCAGCCGTTCCTCGTCCCGAAGCTTCAGCTGGGCGATGATGATGCCAGCAACTATGCCTGCTAACCAGGCACCGATGCCATTCAACAGCGCCGTGCCGATCAACATGCCGAGTAGACCGGTGTAAATCGGATGACGGGTAATGCGGTACGGGCCGCCGGTGCGAAGCTGATGACCGGTTTTCACAACGGCGGTCGACGTCCACATCGTGCCAAGCCACCAACGCGCCCACAAGGTAAATCCAGTGGAAACAGCCAATGTGACAAGGCCTAGGAGACCCAGCCAAGGACTGCGGTAGGTGACCGCATTCCACACGGAAGCCGACACAACGTGCGCCACCGCGAGAGCCACCAACACAACAAAGACCAGGATAGCCAGGGAAAACCAACGCCCGCGTCGAGCGACCGGGGGTGAAAGCTTTAGGTTGACCGCGGCTCCGACCAGCCACACCACGGCGAATGCACCCCAACATGCAGCAATCGCGGCGGACTGCGGCAGTTCCCAGGAATGTGGCATCAGACCGCTCCTCGTGAGACATCCTTTGTCACAAACCCTACCCAAAGGAGGCGTTACGTCGGGTTGCGCCCGACATAACACCGATGTCCGGCACGACCGTGTGACGGTTATGCCGGACATCGGCAATCAAGGGGATCAGTCGCAGTTGGCGAGAACGTGCTGGTTCAGCTCGGGCGACGCCTTGCCGGCCTGAGTGTCACGGACAATCTTGGCCAAGATATCCCGCCCCGGGTTTCCTTCGGCGAAGTTGCCCGTCATCTCCCAGTCGGGCATGGTGGCAATAACCTTCGCCGCGGCGCGGACCTTGAGCTGATCATGTCCCATTACACCGGTCTGGTAGTAGCGGTACCACTTGCACTGCGCCTGCCCCTGCACGATGTTTACGAACATGCCGCGGGCATAGTTCACCGGCACGTTCTTGCCGTCGATCTTTTCCGTGGTGCTCTCGGCTATGGGGTCCCAGGTGGCACCCGGCGGCAGCGGCGTCTTCGCCTCGGTGTCGATGACCTCGGCGTGAATGTCCTGACTGTCAGTTCGGCCGGTTTTTCCATCCCCGGCGGTGCCGCTGGGGTTCTCGGAATGAGTACTAACGATTGCGGCGGCGGCGCCGGCGCTCACCAGTACACCTCCAGCGACGGCTGCCACAACTCCGGCACGGAGCCCGCGGCGCCCGCGGCGTGGTTTGAAACGTTCCGAGTCCACCGTGACCTGAGAGCCGCGCTGAGTCACCTACATGAACGGCTCGTCACCCCCGACCCACTGGATGTTGAAGCTCGACTGGCCATGATCGCAGAACGGCTGCGCCAGCACTTCAGACTGCGCAACCCCGCCGTGGCTGATTCCGAACCGGTTCTCGCAGACAAACTCCGCGTCTTCTTAGATGGACATATCGCTACAAAGGTCACATTGGCGGCAGCCGCACAGCAATTCGAACGGACGGTCCGCCATCTCGTTCGCAGCTTCAAACACCGGTTTGGTATCACTCCATACGCCTATGTCACCGGAACTCGGATCGAAAAGGCACGCAAGCATCTCCTACGAGGAGAGTCGCCGGCTCAGGTCGCTCATGCGGTCGGTTTCCACGACCAGGCACACCTGAATCGCCATTTCAGGCGGCATGTCTCTGTTCCACCCGCTCAGTACGCAACGAGTGGCGCCTTGATCGGCCAAGTTGAGTAGAAATGCTCACCTACTAGCTATATGTGGAGACGAGGGGAATCGAACCCCTAACCCCTGCCTTGCAAATGCGGTGCGGCTAGTCGGCTGTCGTCTGTTTAGCCACTTAAACTGTCGTGTGCCACCCGTGGTCGTCGGCCGCTGTACGTCTTCTTGGCTACATTCTTGGCTACACAGTTGATCGATCAGCTGCCCGTATCGACGGATCATTTCGGGATTCTTAGGTCTGCTCTGACTGCCTTCTTGAAGAGTTTGAGGGGTTCGTAGTCGATGTCATCGAAGTCGTCGCCGGACCAGGACTGCAAGCTTCTTATTGCGTTTTTTGCCTGGAACTGGGCAGCGTGGGTACCGAATAGTTCGATTGCTTCGAGACGATCGTTTAGGTCTTGGTAGAAGAAGTCATCGTGTTCGACATCGTAGTCAGCCGGTGGGCCTCCGGCTAATCCAGCAAACTCTAGGTTCCAGATATCTCGCCTAATCTTGTAGCGGTAGGTATCCCATTCTTTGAGGAAGTCCATATACACCTCGCGCCGGTATTCAAACGATCGTGCGATCTCCTCGCGTTTGCCGCGGCCTCTCTCGATCACGGTGGTAGTCCCGACTGCGATAAACGCCCCAAGCACCGTCGATGCAAGGGGAACCCAAACCTCACTGCTCAGCAACTACGCCGCCCTTCTTGCCAACCATCCCCCGGGCCTGCCCCTCGTAGGTATCTGGTGTAGCGCAGCGAATAGTGCGTCAAGGTGGAGCACCCTACTGTCTGACCGACCTTGACGCACTATTCGGTGTGTGGAGACTGGACTGCAGAGGGGAAGGCCAACGATCAGACAACAGAATAGCTTAGGTGCCTTCGGGTTTCGGGTAGGAACTTTTCTGCTCGAGGTTCGGAGGCTTTTGCTGTTGGCGGCCGGTGTAGGCGCGGAGCGCCGGAGGCTTGTGAGAGCGCTGGAGCCGTGCCGCTGCGGTGCCGAAGGCACCGCCATGAACTCGTATAGAAAGTTTTAACCAAACTCGCGTAGGCTTGGTGTTGTGAACGCTCAGCCCGTGCATGACTTCGAAAGCGCCGAATACGATACGTCGGCGCCGATTGACCGTGCCATCGAAGAAGCCGAGCACGGCAAGGTGATCTATCTGCATGACCGACAGCAGCAGCGTGCCGTGATGATGTCACCAGAACTGGCCGAAGCAGCTCTGGAGGCATTGCAGGACGCCGAGACGTTGCGAGTCATTGAAGAACGTCAGCACGAGGAACGAATCCCGTGGGAACAGGTGCAGGCGGAACTCGCTGAGCTCGATGTGCAAGGCCGATAGCGTGCCCTACATCGTTCACATCGCTACATCGGCTCGTAAAGAACTACGCAGACTCGATCCACAGATCCGTCGTAAGGTCGCCGCCGTCATCACCGGACTAGCAGAAGACCCTCGCCCCGAGGGGGTAAAGAAAATGGCGGGCCGCGACAACACCTACCGCATGTCAGCGGCCCGGGACTGGCGAGTGGTTTACGAAATCCACGACGACATCATCACCGTCGACGTCATCCAAATAGACCACCGTGGCCAGGTCTATAAACAACGCCACCACTAGCCGCTAGTAGTAGCCGTTGTGGTCTTGCCATTTCCATTGTTTGCGGAACATGTGTTCATTGTCGTCGTTGCGCTGCGGGTTGAGGTGCTCGTTCGCGGAGTCCATGAGTCGTTCGCAGGATCCATCGACTTCGAACTCGGTCTTCGCGAATTCGTCGCGCGGGTCGGGCATCCACCCTCTGATGGGATCGGGTGACCAGCGGCTGTGGGTCGCTTTGTGTGCCGATTTAGTGACGACTCTGATGAGTTTGTTGATAGCGACTCGAACGGCTTCACGTTTGATCGACAGTAAGGCTTCCTCCGCCTTGGCGAGGAATTTCGCTAAAGCCGCCTGCATGTGTGGTGAACTGGCCGCGTTGCGGATCACCGCTCGGGCAGCACTTGTCAGGTTATGCAACAACGCTACATCGTTGGCGTAGGCGAACTGCTTCATCGCCTTCTTACGTGCCTTATCTCCAAACCATCCCATACAGCACATAATGCACGACAAGTGTCCATAAGGTCTATCGAATGCGTTAATCCATCTGACGCAAAACCATTTGTTCGATCTCGCTCATAGACGTAACGACTGCATCCGCTCCGGCCTCAGTTAAGCGTTGCAGCTTGCCGGGTTTGTTGGCGTAGCCGATGCATGCGACGTTCGCGGCATGTGCGGCTTCGACGTCTGTTGTTGAGTCTCCGATGAAAATAGCTTCGTCGGCTATCGCGTGTGCGACCGTAAGGGCTTTATTGACTAGATGCGGGGATGGTTTCATCAGGCTTGGAATTGGATCACGACCCACGACTCCGCTAATGCCATCGGTTAGACCCTGGAGAGCTAGGTACTTGTGTACTGCTGAGGCCGAATTGTTGCTGACGATGAACACTTCGCGACGGGTTACTTTGCACGCGTCTAAGACTTCGTTCAAGTGCAACGCTGGCACTGCACTTTCCACCGCAAGCACTTCCAGCCGAGTAAGAAGTTCCTCGGCCTGGAGGACCTCTTTGGATTTGTCTCGCTCGATGGCATGCAGGATCTGGAGAGGGTCGGTTTCAGAGTTTAACGACTTGTGGTCAATGGCATCCCACTGCCGAAGTGCTTCTTTAAGCTGATCAGCGACCTTATCGGCACTAAACCCGCCAAAAATCGAACACACAGGCCCATCAAAATCCAGAAAAACGGTGGTCGCGTTAGCTAGAAGGTTGTTTGAGGTCATCACGTGGGGTTGTAGCTAACGTTGTTCCAGACGCTGTCAAACCACATCTTGGCCTGCTTGACGTATTCAGTTGCGACAGAGTCATCTCCGTCGGCCGTGTTTTGGAATAAAACCGCGTCTTTGCCCACCAGGTCATACATGGGGTGTTCAATCCCCTCGATGGTGATATCTCGTTGTAGTACGGGGTAGAAGCCGAAGAATGCTTCTTCGTTGTTGAGGATGTAGAGCTTGAACAGGGGGGCACTTCGGTAGACCCGTATTTGGACTTGAGCCTCTTTTACGAGACCTAGCGTTGCAAGCTTCTTCACGGATTCGGCGATTGCTCCTGTGTGGGCTTCGGTGATCTTCGCAGCCCTGGCACGGAACGCAGGATCATCGCTTAGGTCTTCGGCGCTGCACGGCAATGTCATGGGCTGGTTGGTGTCGGGCAGCAAGATGCGGATGTGGATCGCTTGGGGCACTAGACGTCCAACACGGATCTTGTCGATGGGTTCTTGGATCGCGCCGTGAAGAGTCTCACCAGAGAATCCCGCAAAATCGATTACCACATGTGGCTTTTCGAACGCTCGCTCAAGATGTGGCCTCAAACCAACCGGCTTTTCGGTTCGTTCGCGCACAAATACGCCGCTGCCCTGCCGCGAGACCACTAGCCCTTCTTCCCGCAAAGTCTGTAGAGCGTTCTGCACAGTCATCCGCGCTACGCCGTATTCCTCGGCGAGCTCATTGCCAGAAGGCAGCTTGTCACCCGGTTTGTATTCCTGCGTGAGGATTGCAGCCCTTAAGGAATGAGCTACGCGCAGATAGGGAGGGCGCGAGTCGTCCGAGTCAAACTTCATATCTTCAATCTACAGCCTACCTAGAAAGGTTAGGTAACTTTGTTGACTTGTCTAGGTTGCCTATGTAAGCTAGGTATGTCAGACAGGTTCAGGCGACTTGTCACCGATAAAGACATGAGGTGTTTGAGATGGCTTTGCGTGGTCCGTTTCCGGTGGAGTTTGGTCAGGCTTTCCCGCATGGGGTGTATGTGACGTCGGAGGTTGAGCCGGTGTATGGCTTTAACGATGGTCAGAAGGGTCAGCAAGAGTCTGACGACCATGGACGCCTGATGTGGGCGATCACCGTTCTTGATGCCGATCCTGAGGCGAAGGGGCCTGCTA
>DATATO010000078.1:0-2469 GCA_036268755.1 Mycobacteriales bacterium
TCATCCTGCCGCCGGAGAGCTGGTCGATCGTAGCGGCGCGCTTGGCGAGCAGCGCCGGATGGTGGACCGATGTGGGCGACACCAGGGTCCCGATCCGAATCCGCCCGGTGGTCGCCGCCAGGGCAGGCAGGACAGCCCAGCACTCGTACGTGTCTCCGCGGGCGGGCGTCGCGTCGCCGGTGTTAGGCATGTAATGGTCGGCGAGCCAGGTACCCCGGCGTTTTCAGCTGCGCGTACCTCGACCAGGAGGTCAGCGGGAGTACGGCTGTTGTGGGGCCAGAGCGAGAACTTCACAGGACGACCCTAGACCCCAGGCTTGTGATGAGTTCGCCGGATACGTGGCGGAACGGTCAATCGACAGGGTTGATCGGGCCGGGCCGACTGTGTCGCATGAGTTTCCCAGCTCAGTACTCGATGCGCTGGCGGCCTGGCCGGGGCACGCCGCAGTCGAGCACGGCGACCGCGTTGTCACCGGCGGCGAACTGCTCTCCATGATCGGCACCATCGCGGGACTGGCTGACGGTTCTTCCAGCTCCCGCCGTACGCCTCCGAGCTGAACCCGGTCGAGTCAGTGTGGTCGCACCTGAAGCGATCCCTGGCCAATCTGGCCAAGCGCGGCATCGCCCAGCTGATCGCGCTGGCCAAGACCCGGCTCAGGCGCATGCAGTACCAGCCCGGCCTCGTCAACGGCTTCCTCACCGGAACCAGGCTCGACCTCACACCCCTCTGTAACTCCCGCAATTGAAGATCGCTAATATGGGCGCCCTTGCTGATAGAACCTTGCTTTTATCGCTTCTTGCGCGCGATTTGAAAGACATCGATGAGGCTCGATGAACTGCGGAAAACTGACGAGGCGCCTGCCGACGTTGCTGAACGGGCTGTACCGATGGCTCGCGCTGCAGGCGGCTAGGCGCCGGGTCTCCCTTGCGCTGATTGCTGGCATCGTGGCCGTGGACCTCAGCCTCCCCTGGCAGGGGTGGAGCTTCCTGGTGCGGGCCCTGCTGGACGAGCCGTGTCATCAGGCAACCGGACTCATCTGTCTCGGGACCATCACCCGGTTCCGTGGCAGCCCGCCGAACCCGAGGTTTGGGTGGGCGATGCTCATCTGCTCGAACGCCATCGACCTCGACCACCTGCCCCAGCAGTTCGGCTCCTCCGTGCTGACCGCGGGAACTCCCCGCCCCTATACCCACGCGCTATGGGTAGTCCTGGTCCTGGCTTTGGCCGCACTCGTCGCGCATTACTGGTCCCAGCGCGCCCGCAAGCCCGCAACCGCGGCAATGATCTTGTTCGGCGCCGCCTGCGGCGTGTCCGATCACTTCCTCCGGGATATCGCGACCGCCCAGATGTCACTGTGGTGGCCGATCACTAGCGCCCCGGTACAGGTTCCCTACTGGTGGTACATCGCGGCCATCGTTGTCATCGCGGTGATACCGATCGGTGGGCGTCGAGCCACTGCTACGCCGCCGCTCCCCAGGCTATTGCGTCATCGAACGGAGACCCCTGACAGCGAGCGCTCTGGCGCGACGACACCCGATAGGGGCCGACTGGTGGGCATCGGCGGTGATCACTGGCGACGCCCAGCTCGGCCTTAACTAGGAGTCTCCGATCGCATACCGACCGTCGTCTTGAATCACAACATTGCGCCAACCTCTGGACTCGCTGGCCTCATCGCTGGTTGCGCAGAAGATTCTTTTGACCACAAATAACAACATTTAGCAACGTACACTAAATGATTATGGTATACATCTTTTGTCCTGAAATGACGAGTCGCTGTTGTCGCGTCCGGCGGGACGCTGAAGGGTATGGGACATGACGGGACACGACCACTTGTTTCTGCAGCGAAACGTTCAGATAACGATTCCATAAACTCCCTAGGTCGCCAGTGGCGAGGAAGCTACGGCGACCCCGCATCCGTGCCCCTATGCGACATATAGATGTCACCGGCATGCCGTCGGGCTTGCTGATACTGATGGTCGGCCGCAATCATCCCACTTAATGACTTAGTGCGGAGTTGTTGTGGTAGTGATTCACTTACCTGAGGAGGGGTGAGATGGATAGTTTCACTGGACTCGTAGAGAGAGTGATCATGCCTGAGTGGAAGGCGCCTCCGTCGGCGGAGGCGTCCGTTGAGCCGCGGGCGGCTTCGGTGTTCCGGATGATCGAGAATGGCCTTTCGGTGGCACCTACGGTGAGCATCGTGGTCCCGGCCAAGAACGAGGCGCGTAATCTGGCGCATGTCTTCGCCTCGATCCCGTCGTGGGTAGACGAGGTCGTCCTAGTCGACGGGCACTCGGTCGATGACACCGTGGCGGAGGCACAGCGACTCCTGCCAGATGCGCGGATCATGTCGCAGCAAGGTCATGGCAAGGGAGACGCGCTGCGCGAGGGGTTCGGCACGTGCAAGGGCGACATCATCGTCATGCTGGATGCCGACGGGTCGACCGATGGCGGCGAGATCCCGCGTTT
>DATATO010000079.1:0-3850 GCA_036268755.1 Mycobacteriales bacterium
CGAGCCGGGCTTCCAGAGCGGCCGAACCTCGATCGTCTCCGGCACCGGCCACGTCTTGGCAAGTTCCACGGCCTCCTCGCGATTCGCGACGTCAACTAGGACGTATCCGCCCAATGTCTCCGACTGCCCGGAAAAGGCAACCTCGCTCACGCTGACGTCACCGACGGAATTGCGCCGCACCGTGACGGGTAGCACTTCCTCGGTTTCGAACGACTCCCCGCCGATCAGCTTGCCGGACTGGACATGCTTTGCCATCCACGTTTCGATCTGTTTGCGGTGGCCAGCACGATTGACCTTGAGGTTGTGTCGTGAGCTCTCCGTCTCCACGATCACCAAAGCGAACCTCAAATCCGACTCCTTGTCACTCAGACGACTACCGCCGCTCGGGGGCGAGCACAGCATGCCGGTTCTATACGCATGGCACCAGAAAGATTGGCGTAGTCCATACGTGATTGACACAACATAGGCCAACTTTTGTCGTATCCGCAACTAGATCTGGGTGAAGTTTGACATTATGCGGCGGCGATACTCTTGTGATTGGCCGGGCGGCATCGTCATACGAAAGCCTCGGCCCAGTGCGCCACCCAGCTGAGCCACGATCGAGTTCACCCGCGCCAGTCAGGCTGAGAATGTTCGACCGCCGATCCGAGATCCACCTGCCGTTCCAGCAATTTGGCATACCACAACGCCGCCGCCTGCCTAGTGACGGTGGAGGCCTCCACTCCCAAGGCGGCCGCCAGGGCGTTCACGCTCGCCGGGCCCAAGCCGAATAGGGCCCGAAGCAATACGTAAGCCGCCCGATCGAGCTTGGCATAAACATCGCTCTGGCGACCAAAACTTTCGAGTGCTCGCGCAAACACCGCGATCTCGGTTTCGATGATGTTTCGAGGGCCGGCCGGTTCAGACTGCCGTTGCCCCTGCCTCATATTTGGTTCCCTTCGGGTGGTCTGCTTTATAGCGTCCCTCCGGATAAAGCCGGCCAAATTTGGTGCTCGCAGACATGTTTGCGAGTGTTCACGGTCCCGGCCGGCAAGGATGTCACAGACTCACC
Source organism: Mycobacteriales bacterium (assembly GCA_036268755.1). Lineage (GTDB taxonomy): Bacteria > Actinomycetota > Actinomycetes > Mycobacteriales > QHCE01 > DATATO01. The sequence goes on from DATATO010000079.1 coordinate 1,052, forward strand.
TTACGATCAGCGTCATGTTCGCGGAACAAGCTGCGCCCCCGCATTGGGTGATTTGGACCTCGGCGGCCGCAGCATTAGTCGTGGTGACGTTCGGGTTGTTCTGGTTTATCGCTCGCAATGTCATCACTATCGCGCACGAGGGCGGCCATGCTCTGGTTGCGCTAATCTCGGGCCGAAAGCTAGGTGGCATCCGTCTCCATTCGGACACCTCCGGGCTAACGGTCTCCTCGGGCAAGCCCACGGGCCCCGGCATGGTCTTCACCGGCCTTGCGGGCTACATCGCGCCGTCGCTGCTGGGCCTGGGCTGTGTGGGGCTGTTGAATACCGGCCGGATCACTGTGCTGCTCTGGGCCTGTATCACGCTGCTGTTGGGGATGCTGATCTTCATTCGGAACCTGTACGGGGTGTTCTCCGTCGTCGCCACCGGGCTGATATTCGGCGGCCTAATCTACTTCGGAACGGACACGGCACAGGGCGGTTTCGCGTATTTCGCCACATGGTTTCTGCTGCTCGGCGGTGTCAGGCCGGTCATAGAACTACAGCGGAAGCGGCACTGGGGGGAGGCCCACGACTCCGACGCCGACCAACTCGCCCGGCTGACACGAGTGCCGGGGTTGTTATGGGTGCTGCTGTTCGCGGCTGTCTGCATCGGCTGCCTAGGCGTCGGGCTGGGCACGCTGCTGCCGTCGGCAGGTGACCGATGAGCGTCTCCCCCAACGACGGCTACGGCCGCACACCTGGGCTGGGCATTGTCTCACGCTGGTTGTTGGCCGCGCCTCTACTCGCGCTTTCACTCGTGGGGATGCCGCTGGGTCTGTTGGCGACGCACTCCTGGAGCGAGCGAGAGTCGGGCGTAGCCTACCGGGAAGTCATCAGCACCTGGCGGACTCACAGCTTCCACTATCAGTTCGGTCATGACCTTACGCTCTTTCTCCCGGTATACGGCTCCATTGTTGCCATCGTCGTGATCGTCCTAGCGGTAAATTGGCTTCGAATAACCCGTTGGTCGTACATAGCGCCGATCCCGACGCTGTTGATCGCGCTGTCAACATCAATTGTCGCTCCGCTGGGTGCCGATCGGCTGGACGGCTGGCGGCGGACCCTCGCTGGCTGGCCCTGGCTAGTGGGGCTCGCCGCCGTAGCGATCTCCTGGCTGCTGGCGCGGCTGGCGGTGGCAACCCTCACGTCCCATCAGACTGGCGAAACTGCCGGCTCTCACCTCGAGGTTCCCATCCCTCTCACTAGCGGCGAGGATGTACAGCTCTTTGTCGGGCGGACCGAGCTGACTCTGCTCGGGCTACCGGCGACGCCGAACCGATTGACCGTCGCGTTGCGGGACGTCGCCCTGCTGCAGGCGGGAAAGATGCAGGTGGGCTCGACGTGGACCCTTCCCAACGAGACATGCCTGGAGTTGCCGGTCGGGGATGCGGTGCGCATTGTGACGGCGGACCAGCAGTGGGTGCTCGGCGTCGAGGACGCCGCCACAACGGTGCGTCTGGTCCGAGCTCGGATGCAACTGCTCGGTAAAGAAAATAAGACGACCGTTCCCGTCTCGCAGAAGCAGTGGAGTGCCGCGCACAGTCGATTCCAGACAGATCAGAAACGGCTGAATCGGAGAAGTCGCTATGGCTGGGCCTACAGCGGAAGAAACGCCGGTCTGCTGGTGGGTCTCATCTGCGCCGCGCTTACCGTGCTGACACTGATTCCGATCGGGTATCACTGGCGGCCGGTCAACCTGCTGGGTACGGCGTTCTACGGCGGGGTGGCAGCCGCCGCTTTTTGGCTCTATCAGACGAACCGGCGGGCATATCGGACGATGGAACGGCACCCACGACCGCCCGCCGCCGACTCGTGGGGAAATACCACTGAATCGGCGGCACCAGTTACAGGATGGTCCTCGTTCACTGTGGTGTAGCGGCCAGTTCAGCCGGCCGTGGCTGGTGAACCTGCGGACGACTCTGTTCCGGGCGTGCCAGTGTCGCCGACCTGGCGAGAACGATCGGGGTTTCGCCGGCCACCGTGACGCATCGATTGGCGGACCTGCAGGAAAGCGGCGCCATCTTCTTCGACGTGGAGATAAAACCCGGACAATACGGCACGACCACAGAGGCGCTGCTCTGGATGACCGTCACGCCAGCGCAGCTCGATCGGGTTGCCCACGCCCTATGCCCCGATCCAACGGCTCTGCACCACTACCTCACCCATCGAATCGGCGCTCTCGGCGCGATCCGGACCCTGGAAACCGCCCCAGTGCTGGCAACACTCAAGCAGCCGGGGCCGGTCGTCCGCCTCGACCCGGGCTGCTAGCGCGTAGCCGCGCAGATGTGAGTGTCTGATCGAGAAGTACAGCGATCGTCATGGGACCGACCCCACCCGGAACCGGAGTTATCAGCCTGGCTCGTCGCGACGCGGAATCGAATTCAACATCGCCCACGTTCCCGACGTTATAACCGGCATCTATAACCGTAGCACCGGGTTTGATCCAGTCTCCCCGAACGAGCTTGGGACGTCCGACAGCCGCCACCACAATGTCCGACTCACGAATCTGTTCGTCGAGGTTGCGGCTGCGTGAATGACAGAAGGTCACCGTCGCGTCACGCGCCAGGAGCATCATGCCGAGTGGCTTACCAAGAATCGGACCTCGACCGACCACTAAGGCATCGGCCCCGGACAGGGGAACGTCGTATCGGTCGAGCAGGCGCATGATTCCGCCGGGGGTAGCGGAGCAAAATCCCGGTTCGCCGAACGCCATCCTCGCGAATGAGGTGTACGTAACACCGTCGACGTCCTTCGATACGT
>DATATO010000080.1:0-9416 GCA_036268755.1 Mycobacteriales bacterium
CACGGGCGACGCGGGGAGCTGGGGACACAACATCGACGGAATTCACCACGAGAAGAGACACCAAGCGGAAGTGGACCCAGCACGTCGACTATTGGGCTGTCAACGGCGTCTTCGACAAGCAGGGAAACCAGATTCGCCGGCCCACCGTCGCCTACAGAAATAACGTTCCCGCCGAAGACCGAACGATCTCCTACCATGAAGCTGCCGAACAACGGGCACAGCGTGAAGTTCGAGCGGTGACTCGGCCTCATCGAACGCGCAACGGCAAACAGGCGAAATAACAGTTACCGCTCTAAGCGGCCGGCAGCGCAAATCGCGTAGGCCAGCTGATCGGCATTCATACAGTCGCCTGCATTGATCGCGGCCTGGCCCTCATAATGAGCGCGCAGCAATTCGGCGTCCGCCAATACCTCGACGGTTTCTTGCATTGTGTCGTTGGGGATTGTCATGTCACATCCAGCTGCGACGGCTCATCGTCGGACAGCTGCGCCAACTCGTCCGCCGCGCGTTTCTTAGCTCGTCGGCGGTCATTGATCGCTGCCGCACCCACCGCCGCGAAATACAGGGCACACATCGGGAGCGCCAGGGCCGTCATCCCGAACGGGTCGGGGGTGGGGGTGGCAAACGCGGTAAAAACAAAGATGAGAAACACCGCGATACGCCACCAGCCGAGCAATTTCTTCGCGCTGGCAAGACCCACCATGTTGAGCATGAACACCACGAGCGGGAACTCAAATCCGATACCGAACACCAACAGCATGCCGGTGACGAAGTCAAAGTAGCCACTCAGGCTTAGGTCGATGTTGACATCGGAATTGGCGTTGAGCAGGAATCTCAGTGCCTTGGCGATGACGAAGTTAGCCAGCGCCGCCCCAGTCAGGAACAGCGGCGCTGCAACGCTAACGAAGATGTAGGACCACTTGCGCTCGTTCTTGTGCAGGCCCGGTGCGATGAACGCCCACAGCTGATACAGCCACACCGGGCAGGAGATCAGGATACCGATGTAGAGCGCGACCTTCAGGTTCAAGATGAAGGGATCGATAGGCGATTGAGCGATAAAACGGCATTGTCCGGCGAACCGGTCGCAGTATGGCTGCTCAATGAAATGAAGCACCGGTTTGGCGAAAAACAGGCCGATTACCAGACCGACGATGACAGCCAGAGAAGCCTTGAGTAGCCGAGACCGCAGCTCACGAATGTGCTCCATGAACGGCATTTTGGCCGACGGATTCGGTTCCCGGGACTTAGAACCGCGGCGCGGAAGGATTCCCACCCGTGAAGTTTCTTAAGAGTTCTTGCCGCGCTGCGGCGGATCGATGACCTCGCCGTCGAGCGGACGCGGCTCCGGCTTAACATCCGACGGCTCGTCGTCTTTCAGCTCGGACGTGGTCTTGGCCTCGGCCTTGCCACGGACGTCATCCTCCATAAGGCCCTTAGTCTCGGCCTTGAAAATACGCAGCGAACGGCCGATCGCGCGGGCACCGTCGGGAAGACGTTTGGCACCAAAGAGGACCAAAACGACAACTACCAGCACGATGATGTGCCACGGCCTTAACCCGCCCATTGCGGATCCGCCTTCCTGTGAAGCGCTACGCAGCGCGCAACCGCTGCACGCATCGTCCGGTGCAAGCCTAACGTGCATACTGTGCCAACGCGGCACGGGCATGCTCCCTCACCGCGTCCGCGAGCTCCGGCGGCGAGATCACCGTCAGATCCGGCTGACAGCCCATTACCAACCGCCGAGCCCATTCCAGGTTGTTGGCGCGCAACGATACTACCCAGCAACGGTCACCGTCCAATTGCACCTGCTCACACGGGTAATACTCGGTGATCCACCGAGACTGCTCCCCCACGCGCAGCGTCACCAGGATTGCATCCCGCGCCGGGGTGAACACGCCGTCGCTGAGCGAATCCTCCGGTGGTGTCTCCCGCGGCACCGACGGCTCATCGAGCTCCGAGGCAGCCTCGATCCGATCAATGCGAAAGGTGCGGGTTGCCTCCGCCCGCCGACACCACGCCTGCAGATAGGCCGTGCCCGACACCAGAAGCAGCCGAATCGGATCCACCACCCGCTCGGAGACTACATCGCGGCCCGCCGTGTAGTAGCGCAACCGCAGTGCGCGGCCCCGATCGAGCGCGCCACTCACCACCCGCATCGTTTCCTCGTCCAGGTGGGCAGTCGCGGCGACGCTCACCGACGGCCCGCTCCCGCCGCCCGCCGCGGTCTCCAACGCAAGGAGGGCGCGATGCACAACTTCCTTGGCGGCGAGGCCGGGCACGTCCCCCAACGCCCGCAACGCCACCATCAGCGCCGTGGCCTCATCGGCGGTGAGCCGCAGTGGACGGCTAATGCCCGCGTCGTAGGTGATTGTCACCTCGTCATCGACGACGGACATGTCGATAAGATCCCCGGGACCATACCCCGGCAAACCGCACAGGAACAGCAGCTGCAAATCCTCCCGCAGCTGGTCCTCGGTCACCTCTAGTTCCCCGGCCGCCTCGGACAATCGCAGTCCCGGCCGGGCCAGAAAATACGGCACCAACAACAGCAGCCGGCTCAGCCGATCATCGGGCCTCACACCGACCGCCCCGCCAAGGCGGATCGAGACGAGGCCACACCCATCGGCGGGGTGCCGGCCAAAACCAAGAGCCGGGTAATTACCTCTTCCCGCAGATCCGCCGGCTCAAGCACAGTCACCGCAGCGCCATACGCGGTGAGCCGGGCCGCGAACCATTCCCGTCGATCGTAGGTGAGGGTCAACACATCAGTCGGATCGCCGCCCTCACTGTCTGGGTCCGGCTCCACCGAGCTGGCCCACCGCCGCAACCCGGCCGCGGCATGCCGGCCCACCCGGATCCGGGCAACGTTTTTGTGCTCCGGCGGGGCGAACTTCGCCACATAGGACAACAGGTTGAGGTCCTCAGGTGGCGAATACGAGCCCGCGGAACCGAACAGCTTCACCTCACCGGTCACACGGGAAAGCCGGAAGCACCGGGGCGCGTCGCGCTGCAAATCGTGACCGACCACGTACCAGCGCCCCCGCCACGCCACCACACCCCACGGCTGCAACTCACGTACCGCGGGCTCCGAGGCCTGGCCTTCGACACCCCAGGAGCGTTGCTGATAGCCGAACCGAACCGCCTTGCGCTGCCGCGTCGCCGCCAAGAAAGACTCCAGAGACGGCTCGTGGTGCGTCACAGGCGAAAGCTCCACCGAGCTGAACAGCCGCGAATCCGAGCCGTCGTCGGCACCGCCGATGGCGCCCGCCGCGCGAAGCTTGCGAAGCCCCGACGAGGCCGCGGAACTCAGGCTCGCGTTCTGCCACAGCCGAGCCGCAAGCCCCACCGCCGCCGCCGCAGCCGGATCGAGCTCGATGGCGGGCAGCGCGTAGTCTCGCTGCGCGATCCTATAACCGGACTCGGTGTCGAAGATGGACGTGGTTCCCACCTCGAGCGGCACCCCCAGCTCCCGAAGCTCGGCCTTATCCCGTTCAAACATGCGCTGAAAGGCCGCATGATCCCGAACGTCGGTTTCGTTGTGCTCGTAGCCGGGCACGGTGCGGGCGATCTCGGTCGCCGTCAGGAAGCGGCGCGTGGACAGTAGGCAAATCACCAGATTCACCAGACGCTCATTACGACGCTTCGACACGCCTCTGACGTTAGCCGATGCCGTGCCGACACTGGGCGGCGATCCACACGTTCACCCCCCCCCCCCCGGGCTGGCCAGGGCGACGTCCGGCGTCTTCGGCGGTTGATACCGTGTTGGGCATGATTCGGTGGCGCAACGGCGTGGTGACGGCGATCGGCAAATCTTGGGACGGCGCACAGGAACTCGAGGTGCGACTGTCCGGCCCCGACGAGGGCACTCAGGTGCGGGCGCTCGCCTATCCGAGGCTCGTCGGTGCCCCGCAGCCGGGAGACCGGGTCGTCCTCAACACCACCGCCCTGGCAATGGGGCTGGGAACCGGTGGCTACGCCTTCGTGGTCGCGATCCCCGACCGACTCCCGCCGGACCCCGAGGGCCCGGGCCACATGGTGAAGGCCCGCTACACTCCGCTCCAGGCAACGATGATGGGTGTCGACGAACAGGAATCGCCGCACCACTCGACCATCGCCGCCGCCCAGGACATAGCCGGCATGCCGGTGGTAGTGGCCGACCTGCATTCCGCACTACCGGCGATCCTGCTCGGCATAATCGCTGACGCGCCCGACGCCCGGGTCGCCTATCTGATGACGGACGGGGCAGCCCTACCCATCTGGTTCTCCCGAGCAGTGAGCCAACTCCGCGAGCACCTGTGTGGCACCGTCACCGCCGGCCAAAGCTTCGGCGGCGACGCAGAGGCGGTCACCGTGCACGCCGGTCTGCTGGCGGCCAAGCATGTGCTCGGCGCCGATGTCACGATCGTGACGCAAGGCCCCGGAAACCTCGGCACCGGCACGCCCTGGGGGTTCTCGGGGATCGCGGCCGGAGAGGCGATCAATGCCGTCGCGGCACTGGCGGGCAAACCCATCGGGGCACTGCGCATCTCCGACTCCGACCCCCGTGGCCGCCACGTCGGCATTTCCCACCACTCGGTTACCGCATTCGGCAAGATCGCGCTAGCCGCCGCTGACATGGTGGTCCCCAAGGAGCTACCCGAAAAACTCGCTACGGCGGTCGACGACGACCTTGCGCCGCTACGGGGCCGCCACACCATCGTGGAGATCGACACCGCCGGGCTCGACGCCGCACTGCGCTCCTCCACCGTGAAGCTCGCCACGATGGGACGCGGCCTCGACGCTGACTACTCATACTTTCTAGCCGCCGCCGCCGCGGGCCGACACGCGGCGGCACTGCTGGCCGACACCGGGGGGCTTACCGGCAGCATGTGACGTACTTACACACCCGAGGGAAACCGATCCCGAACGGCGCCGAGCTCTATGCCGTGTTCCAGCCAGGCCTTGAGACCGCACAACACGATGGCGAAACCGTCCGTGGAACCGACCGCATGGGCGAGGATGTCATCGCCGCTTCCACCGAATCCGGTTTCCGTGACCTCGACGAATGTGGCATCGCCCTCGGCGGGGGTAAAGCTGAACTCGACAGTGAGCGGCTCATCTTCCTGCCATTCGAAAACGATCCGCCGATCCTGCTCGACCTTCTTGACGCGAACCTGGGTCGAGACGTCGTACATCTCCCAGTACCATCGCACCTCGACACCGGTGGCGAGTTTGCCGCTGCTCTTGGTGAACCAGAATTTGGTGGTGGCCGCCGGATCGACGAAGGCCCGAAATACCTCCTCAGGGTTACTGCGGACCAGCATCCCGGCGCTGACAGTGGGGGCCTTCGTGAGTTTGAACTCGGTGGTGGACATAATTCGCTTCCTTCGTGAGGCCTTGAGCGGTGCGGCATTAAAGTAGTGCGGTTTTCTCGGCCGCGTTATGCCCTGGCCTCGACCATAATTGCTGCCGACGAAGTCGGCTGGTGAAGTGGCATCATGGTTTTATACTTTCAACTGATTTCCGATAATTTTAGTTCTATACGTAAGACAGTTCTGAAAAGCCAGGTCCGCACCGAATTCGGTGCGGACCTGGCTTAGTGAATTAGTTAGGGAGCCGGGGCGGACGCGGCCCGGGCGAGGTGACCGCGACAGCCTTGATGTCGACCCCAATAGGGTACGGCCGGCCTCGCGGCTCCTGCTTACATACTGGCGATGAGTCGATCGACCCGGTCATCCTGCGAACGAAACGGATCCTTGCACAGCACGGTGCGCTGCGCCTGATCGTTGAGCTTGAGATGCACCCAGTCGACGGTGAAGTCGCGGCGCCGCTGCTGCGCTGCGTGAATAAACTCGCCCCGCAGCCGGGCCCGCGTGCTCTGCGGCGGAATCGACTTGGCCTCGAAGACCCGCACGTCGTTGCAAAGCCGGTCGACCATATTCCGACCCTCGAGGACCGAATACAGGCCCCTCCCCCGCTGAATGTCGTGATACGCCAGGTCGAGTTGTCCAATCCGGGGGCTCGACAGGGACAGGCCGTTACGCTCCTGATAGCGCTGAATCAGGCGAAGCTTGATGACCCAGTCGATCTCTCGCTCCACACTGACCAGATCGTCTGTGTCGATAGCCTTGAGCAGCCGGCCCCACAGCTCCAAAACCCTGCGGTCCATGTCCGAGCCGCCCTCGGACTCGATCAGATCGGCCGCCCGCTGGTAATACTCCTGCTGAATTTCCAGGGCGGTGCACTCGCGGCCGCTGGCCAGCTTGAGGGTTCGCCTGCCCGTGGTGTCGTGACTGATCTCCCGGATGGCACGGATCGGGTTCTCCAGCGTGAGATCCCGCATCGTGACCCCGGCCTCAACCAGCCGCAGCACGATGTCGGTGGCGCCGACTTTCAACATGGTGGTTAGTTCACTCATGTTCGAGTCGCCCACGATGACGTGCAGCCTGCGGAACCGCTCGGCGTCGGCGTGGGGCTCATCCCGCGTATTGATGATCGGGCGGGAACGGGTAGTCGCGCTGGACACGCCTTCCCAAATGTGCTCGGCCCGCTGCGACAGGCAGAACACCGCACCTCGGGGGGTTTGCAGCACCTTTCCGGAACCGCAGATGAGCTGCCGTGTGACCAGGAATGGGATCAGAATGTCGGCCATCCGCCCGAACTCACCGTGCCGGCTCACGAGATAATTTTCGTGACAACCGTAAGAGTTGCCGGCCGAGTCGGTGTTGTTCTTGAACAAGTAGATATCGCCGGCGATGCCCTCGTCGTGCAGCCGACGTTCGGCATCGCTGAGCAGACCCTCGAGTGTGCGCTCCCCGGCCCGGTCGTGCGTGACTAAATCTACGATCGAGTCACACTCGGGCGTCGCGTACTCCGGATGGGAGCCGACGTCGAGGTACAGCCTCGCACCATTACGGAGGAAAACGTTGCTCGAGCGCCCCCACGACACCACCCGTCGAAACAGGTAACGGGCGACCTCGTCAGGCGACAACCGTCGCTGCCCACGGAAGGTACAGGTAACGCCGTACTCGGTCTCTAGACCAAATATTCGCCTGTCCATGGCAGAGCACGCCTCCTCGTCATTCAGTAGACATGCCTAGACCCTAGCCGCGATATAAGCACCGGTGGCCAGGAACCGCTAGCGGATTGCCGGAGAAAATTACTGAGAGTTCTTCTTTTCCGAGCCCTTGGTCGAAGATTTAGCCGTGCCACCCGACTTGGACTTGGCCGACGCGGGAGCGTCCGGTGCGGGCGGGGCGCCCTGTGCGGACTCACCCGTGTCGACCTTGTCTGGGCCACTGTCCGGGATAACCTCGGCATCATCGCCGCCCGCGGCGGACTTCGACGGGGATTCCAAGAGTGTCTCCAGCCGCGTGCCGACGACCCGGCGGAAAGCCCTACCCGCCGCGCTTCGATCGAGCACAGCGACCTCGAGCTGCTTCGACGTGAGCGAACGCTTCTTACCGTTCTCACCGCCCACACTCGCCAGCGCCGAAACGGCCAGGGCCAGCGCCTGGTGCAGCGAGCCCGAACGATTGTACTTCTCCTTGAGGTTGGCCGTGATCGACTCGGACTGGCCGCCCATGGCCACGTATCCGGGCTCGTCGCCGACCGAACCGTCATAGGTGAGCCGATAGAGCTCGTCCTCCTCCGGCGAGTCACCAACCTCGGCAACGCAGAGCTCCACCTCATACGGCTTGGACTGCTCGGTAAAGATGGCGCCGAGCGTCTGGGCGTAGGTGTTGGCCAATGCTCGACCGGTGACGTCCCGCCGGTCGAACTGGTAACCACGCATGTCCGCCAGCCGCACCCCGCCGGTGCGGAGGTTCTCAAACTCGTTGTACTTGCCGACCGCGGCGAACCCGATGCGATCGTAAATCTCGCTGACCTTGTGCAGCGCCTTGGACGGGTTCTCCGCGACGAACAGCACACCGTCGGCGTAGCTGAGCACGACGACGCTGCGCCCGCGGGCGATGCCCTTGCGGGCGTACTCCGAGCGATCTCGCATGATCTGCTCGGGTGAGGCATAAAACTGCATGGCCATGGGTGTGCCGACTCCCTATCCGCCCGGGTTGAGTTTGCGTGTCTCGATGATGGAGGACGCTATGGCTTCTATCTCGGACTCCGCGATGCGGCGCACGCCGTCGGCGTCCACGATCAGCACCGTGGGATACAGCTTGCGGATCAGGTCTGGGCCGCCGGTGGCGGTGTCGTCGTCAGCCGCGTCATAGAGCGCCTCGACGCAGGTCCGCACGATTTCATCCACTGAACTGTCCGGCTTGTACCGCTTTTTCAGGGCGGACTTGGCAAAAACGGAGCCTGAACCGACCGAGTGGTAGTGCTTCTCCTCGTGCATGCTGCCCGTGGGGTCGTAGCCGAAAATGCGGCCGCGGTTGTCGCCGTTCTTGGCGTAACGATCGTCGCCCAGGTCGTATCCGGCGAAGATCGGCACGACCATGAAGCCCTGCATGGCGAGACTCAGATTGCCCCGGATCATGTTGGAAAGCCGATGAGCCTTCCCGCGCAGCGACAGAGGGACACCCTCCAGTTTCTCGTAATGCTCCAGCTCCACTTGATAGAGCCGGGTCATTTCCACCGCGATGCCGGCGCTGCCGGCTATGCCGATCACGGAGTACGGGTCCGCGGGAAACACCTTCTCGATATCGCGCTGGGCGATCATGTTTCCGGAGGTAGCGCGCCTGTCACCCGCCATGATGACACCGTCGGCGTAGGTGGCGGCGACGATGGTAGTGCCGTGAGTGGCCATCTCCGGGGTGAATCCCCCCGAACCGGCCGCGTGGCGCTGCGCCGGCAACAGATCTGGTGCCTGCATGGCCAGGAAGCTGCTGAAGGACGAAATTCCCGGGGAAAGAAAAGCTCCCGGTAACCGGCTCGGAAAATCGCCGATTGCGCTCACAAATATTCCTTTCATTGGACCAGCTGTCCACACAATACTCATGACCCCCGAAAGATCAGACTTTAGAGTGGCCGTCGGGTGGTCCTGCCAAGTCCTCAGGAGCCGCCGCATACCCGAGTCTCTAATTTCAATGGAGCCCAGTGAAATGGGTACGCGAGGTGATCCCCGCAGGGTACGGCGCCGGTAGGGCTAACTGGCGGCCGCTCTCGGCTATTGGCCGCCCTTCTGTACGTATCCCCGGACGAACTCCTCAGCGTTCTCCTCGAGCACCGAGTCAATCTCGTCCAACACGTCGTCGACGTTCTCGCTGAGCTCCTCCTGCCGGGCCGCCTCATCGGCCGATGAGGCTGTGGTCTCCTCCGCCGCTTCGTCAGTGGAGCGCTTGGAACTCCGAGCCTGACCGCCCGTGTCTTTGGTAGCCATTGTGCTCAACCCCTCCCACAGCAAAACCGCCGAAAAGCAGTTACTTCAATAAGTGTGACCGTACCGTGCCGAACCGACAGAACGGCCGATCGGCACC
>DATATO010000081.1:0-2904 GCA_036268755.1 Mycobacteriales bacterium
GATTGAGGGTTTGTACATGCCTAGGTTTATCAATCGGCTGCGCCGCCATGGCGCGTTAGTTGTCGGATTGGTGGTAGTTGTCTGCGCTGTGGCAACGCCACCGGTGCTCGCGACGCCGTCGCCAAGCGATAAACAGCGGGTCGATCAGCAGGTCGAACAGGCTGAGGCGGCGCTGGAAAGCGCCACCGCTCGCGCCCAACAGGCCGGCCGCTCCTTTGCCGAAGCCAACGAGAAACTTCCCGGTGCGCAGGAACATGCCGCGCAGGCCCACGGCACCGTAATCGCCTCGCAGGTCAAGGTAGATGCAGCTCGCCGCGACGCCGACACAGCCAAGAAAAGGCTGGCTGTGGCTCAGCAAGACTTCGATGCGGCGCAGAACAAGGTCTCGGCCGCCCGAGACCGGCTCAGCGCCTATGCCAAGAGCAGCTACGAAAGCGGATACTTCATGGCTCCGGCCATGGTTCTGGCGGCCAAAGGCGTCGACCAAATCCTTGCCGCCGGCGAATATGCCCAGGCCGTCGCCGCCACTCGGCAGCGTGAGATTCAGAAAATGAAGGTGGCGCTCGACCGGTCGGCCCAACAGCGAGCCGACGTGGCGGAACGCAAACGCAAGGCGCAGAAAGCCGACGATCGGGCGCAGGAGTCGTTGCAGCAGGCTACCTACTCGGAGAACGCGGCCAAGCAAGCCGAGCTGAATGTTGTCTCACTGACCAATCAGCGCGCGCAGGCGATGCAGGTAGCCGAGCAGGAACGCGTAGCGAGCGAAAAGCAGTACCAAGACTTGCAGGCCGAGTCGGCGCGGATTGAGGCGGCGTTGCAGGAGGCGGCGCGCCAGGCCAGAGAGGGTGGGAAGAAGCCGCCGCTGGTGATCATTCCGCCCGGTGGCAAGGGACACGGCAAGGGCGGCTTCATCATGCCCGTCAAGGGGTATAAGTCGAGCGACTTCGGCTACCGATTCGATCCCTACTATCATAAATGGCAGTTGCACGCCGGCACCGACTACGCCGCCCCGGGTGGCGCCCCCATCTGGGCGGCCGCCGCCGGGAAGGTTATCCGCGCCGGCTGGGCCAGCGGCTACGGCAACTACACCTGCATCTACCACGGCGAGATCGCGGGGGGCGTCGGGCTGTCCACCTGCTACGGACACCAGTCCAAACTGTTGGTGCACGTTGGCCAGCAGGTCAAGCAGGGCCAGGAGATTGGCCTCGTGGGGAAGACCGGCGCGGCCACGGGTAACCATCTGCACTTCGAGGTTCGGCTAGACGGTCGTCCAGTGAATCCGCTGTCGGGTTGGCTCTGACGGGCTGGCTCTAGCCGAGCCCGTTAGGCACCCCGCAGGTAGGTGAGCACGGCCAGCGCCCGCGCGGTACGCGACGAGAACCCGTCCGCCGGGAGGCGCAACGCCGACGGCGGCAATGACCGTCTCGACCTGCTCGTTTCGCCGGTGCTCACGCGGCTCCCACGGTAACGTTCGGATGCTGCTGGCGTCATAACTCTGCTTGCCTCAAACCTGCTCGCTTCAAATACTGTGCCCGATCCGCGTTGTCCAGGCCATCCGGCTAGTCGCCGCTTCCGCTTCGGGTTACCCCACATCGAGTGATTGCGAGGCGCCGGTGACCCTGCTGCCGCTGTGTCTGGTCCTGACGTCCGGGCTATGCCACGCACTGTGGAACGTGGCCGCCAAGCGGGCGGGCGACGCGGGAACCGCGTTCGTGTGGTTATATTCGGCGGTCGCGGTGTGCGTTTATACTCTGCCGATGGTGTGGCTGGCCGTTACCGGTCGCATCCACCTCAATCTTGTTACCGCCGGCGCAGTGGCGGTGAGTGCTGTGGGTCAACTTAGCTATTACGTGCTGTTGCAGAAGGCGTACTCGATCGGTGACCTGTCCGTGGTGTATCCGGTGGCGCGGGGCTCGGGTCCGCTGCTGCTTGTGAGCGCCGCCATCATTCTCCTGGGGGAACGGCCCGGCTCAGTCGCGCTGCTGGGTGCCGCTGCAGTAGTTATCGGCGTGATCGTCGTGGGCACCGCTCGTTTGAAGCCGGCCGCCGACAGCGAGCCCCGGCGGTTGGGCATGGGAGCGGACGTGGGCTTCGGCCTTGCCGCCGGCGCGTTGATCGCGGCCTGTAACCTATGGGATGCCCGAACCGTATCCGTGCTGGCAGTGTCGCCGATCCTGCTGGAGTGGGTGTTTAACACCACGAGGGTGGTCGTCCTCGCTCCGACCGTCACCGGCCGTGGCCCGATCATCAGCCGCCTATGGCGTGAGCATCGCTTTCACGCCATCGCAGTCGGCGTGCTGATGCCGCTGTCCTACATGCTGGCTTTGTGGGCCTTTACGTTGGCTCCTATCAGCGTGACCGCCCCGGTTCGGGAGGTCAGCATCGTGGCGGCCTGCCTGTTCGGCTGGTTGTTGCTGAAGGAACCGCAGCCGGCGCGTCGCATGTTCGGCGCGGCGGTGGTGTTGGCGGGGGTGTTCGCGCTCGCGCTGGGATCGTGAGCCGATAGGCTCTGCAGCTCGAGTCGCGTAACGAGGAGGTGTGATGCCGAAGGAAACCGGACGTAAGGTCATAGCTTCGCACCGTAAGGCGCGGCACGATTACGCAATCCTGGAGACGCTCGAGGCCGGACTGGTACTTACTGGTACCGAGGTCAAGTCGCTGCGCCTGGGCAGGGCGTCGCTGGTGGATGGCTTCGGCCTCATCACCGACGGTGAGATCTTTCTGCACGGCGTGCACATTCCGGAATACACCGAGGGCACCTGGACCAACCATGAGCCTCGACGGGTCCGCAAACTTCTGTTACACAAGGGTGAGATCGAGCGTCTCATCGGAAAGACCCGGGAAAGCGGCCTCACCCTGGTTCCGTTGCAGCTGTACTTCTCCGACGGCCGGGCCAAGGTGGAG
>DATATO010000082.1:0-3457 GCA_036268755.1 Mycobacteriales bacterium
GGCCGAGTCTCCGCCTGGCACCCGAAGCTCTATAGAGACATCACGGCTCAGCAGATCATCCTTGCCATGCCAGAGTGAATAGCCGTTGTGTTGGTTGCCGCCGACGAGGTTGCCGAGCCGATAGCGCCCCGCAAGTAGCTCGCCCTGCGTTGGCGTGCCTACTTGCGTCACCACGTCCTCCTATACGAAGCTCGCCGGCTTCGTTCGACTGTGTAGCAACCGGGTTCAGTATATGAGGTTATCGTCGATATGAGGCCGTTTCGCTACAGGCCGCGCCGAAGCCCGAACTTGCGCGAGATTGTCTGGATGAGTTGAGCAACCTCGGTAACCCTGAGGACCACCGCCGCCGCCGCGAACGCCACAACCAGGGCGGTTCCCCCGATGACCAGTGCGGCCAGGCCTCCCACCTTGCCCCCGCCAATCAGATTGGTGCAGCTGTACGCTAGACCCCAGGCGATCAGCCCAGCCGCTACCGAGGCAATGCCGAGCCGCGTGAGCGTCTGAAGTATCCGGCCAAAGTGAAGGTCACCAAGCCTCCTGCGCATCGCCATCGTCAGCAGGACGGCAGCTACCACGTAGGAAACTGCGTTGCCGATCATCAACCCGACCACGATGTACTTCTCGGGCAGGCTGAAATACAGCAGGAGATCGACACCGATGCGCACCGCCACCACGGGGATATTGATCAGCGCCGGCGTCTTCGTGTCTCGCATGGCATAAAACGCGAACGTCTGTAGCTGGCTCACCGCGAACGGCACCAGGCCCAGCGCCACCGCGATGATCGCTATACCGGTGTTGTGCGCCCGCTCCGAGCTGAAGTTTCCCCACTGGAAGGCCGCGACGGCGATAGGCGTCCCCAGCGCGATGTATGCGGCCGTGGCCGGCATCAGGACCACCGACGACAGCCGGATCCCGAACGAGAGCTGGTTGGCAACGTCGGAAAGCTTGTTATCTGCCGCCGCCGCCGACATGCGCGGCAGCAGCGCCGTGATGATGGAGACCGCGATGATGCCGTGCATCATCATGAACATCAGGTTGGCCGCGTTGTACACAGCTGGGCCGGGTCCGCCGTGCTGGCCCGCCCGAGTTGCCAATGCCATGACGGCAAAGACTCCCAGCTGGCTGACGCCGACGTAACACAGCATCCAGCTGGCCATCTTGCCGGCTTCGGCGAAGTTGCCGTTGCGGAAATCGAATCGCCACTTCCAGCGGAATCCCACGGCGCGCAGCGCCGGCCACAGGATGGCCGCCTGCACCACGACTCCGAAGGTGGTGCCCAGTCCCAGCACCAGGATTTGATCCGCGGTGATCGTGGACGGCGTGGGGAAAGCCGGGCCCGGTAGCGCCATGAAGATGCCCGCGGTGGCTATGACGATCAGGTTGTTCACGATAGGCGCCCACATGGGCGCGGCGAAGTGCCCGCGGGTATTGAGCACCGCGCCGAGCAAGGCGGCGACACCGTAGAAGAACAACTCGGGTAGCAGCAGGTATGCGAGCACCGTGATGAGGTGCTTGGTGTCCGTTGTGCCGCCGCTTGCCAGGAGGCTGGTGATAAGCGGGGCTGCCAACACCGCCAATATCGTTGCGGCGCCTAGCAACAGCACCGAGAGGCTTAACAGCCGCTGTACGTACGCCTCACCGCCGTCGGGGTCCCGGCGTGCGCCGACCAACAGCGGGACCACGACCGAGGCGAGCACTCCGCCGATCAGCAGCTCGTACACCATGTTGGGGAGGGTGTTGGATACCTGGTAGCTGTCCCCGACCACGGCGGCGCCCAGGGCGGCACCTATCACGGCCGTGCGCGCGAATCCCGTGACCCGCGAAATTAGGCTGCCTAGTGCCATGATGCTGCTATTTCGGGCGACACCGGAAGTGCTGCCTGTGGTGGCGGCGGAGTTGGCCGGCTCATCCACGGCGCCCGCGGTGGATTCGTTGGTCGCCACGCCGGGGTCTGACTCATCCAGTGAGTATTCCGCCGGGGCGTTCGAGCCGGTCATCGATCGAGGGACGTCATCTTCGAGCTCACCGGCTTCTCGGACGGGTGCCATCAGCGTTGCTCCCAGAGTGCTGGAACTTGATCCATCAGCGCCCGTTCGTCGGGGTGAGAAAGGCGCTGTGGAATTTTGGTCAGGGGGACCCATGCCACTTTGGTGACCTCCACGTCTGCGTCGGAGAGTTCGCCACCTACGGCACGGAGTAGGTAATGGTGCACTGTTTTGTGAATCCGTTTACCACCCGAGATGAACCAGTACTGTACATTTCCCAGCGGCGCGATGATCTCACCGGTGATGCCAGTTTCTTCTTGCACTTCACGGATCGCGGTGCGTTCCAGCGTCTCGCCCTGCTCAATCTTGCCTTTAGGTAGCGCCCATATGAGGGTGCCACGCCGGCTCAGCTTGCCGATCAGTGCGCCGGTCAGCGGTTTGGAGTTGGGGTCCAGTATCAGACCGCCGGCGGATACCTCATCGACTCGACGAAGAGCTTGGTGAGCCTTCCGGCCACGCACATGTCGGGTCACCGTCGCCAGCCTACTCTTGCGGCATGAAAAACTGCTGTAGCGCCGCCGCATGCGCGACCGAGAATGAACGAATAAAGGCCAGGACTTCGTGAGCACTGCATCGTCTATCCCATCGCCGGACGGCCTGCCGCCCAGCGCCCAGGCCAGGCTCGCCGAGATGGTTCATTTCAGCCCCGCAATCATCGAGTTGGGCAAGCGTTTTCAGCGCGCCGGATATCAACTTCATCTCGTGGGTGGTTCCGTCCGGGACGCCGTCTTGGGCCGACCGACGAACGACACCGACCTGTGCACCGACGCGGTGCCCGACGTGGTGGTGGGGCTGATAGACGATTGGGCCGAGGCAACCTGGACGACAGGTATCGCCTTCGGCACGGTGGGAGCGGCGCGGCACGGGGAGCGGGTCGAGATAACCACGTTCCGGGCCGACAGCTACGACCGGGTCAGTCGCAATCCCGAGGTGCGATACGGCAGATCTCTAGTGGACGACCTGGCCCGCCGAGACTTCACCATCAACGCCATGGCGGTCTCGGTGCCGGATCGTCGTTTTACCGACCCCTACGGCGGGCTGGTCGACCTGGCCGAGCGACGGCTGCGTACGCCCGGCGCGCCGACCGAGTCTTTCTCCGACGATCCGCTCCGGATGCTGCGGGCGGCGCGTTTTGTGGCCCAGCTCGAAGTATCGGTCGACGAAGACGTGATCGCGGCCATGAGCGACATGGCCGAGGAACTATCGAGGGTCACCGCCGAGCGAATGCGGGACGAGTTCAGCAAACTGTTGTGCGGGGCCGATCCCGTCGCCGGAATCCGCCTGCTCGTGCACACGGGTCTGGCAGATCAGTTCCTTCCCGAGATACCCGGCATGCAGCTGACAATAGATGAACATCACCAGCACAAAGACGTCTACGAACACTCACTGACCGTGCTGTCACAGGCGATCGA
>DATATO010000083.1:0-2483 GCA_036268755.1 Mycobacteriales bacterium
CGGAAGCCGGCGGCGTTCGACGTGTTGTTCTGGAACGCCGACACGACTCGGATGGCCGCCGCGCTGCACCGCGACCTGGTGCTGATGGGGCTGCAGAATGCACTGGTCACCCCCGGCGGGGTCAGCATGCTCGGCAGCCCGGTCGACCTGTACAAGATCACGGCGGACGCCTACATCGTCGGCGGCATCGCCGACCACATCTCCCCATGGCAGGCCACCTATCGCAGTGCGCGACTGCTTGGCAGCAAAGACAACCGCTACGTCTTGTCCACCAACGGTCACATCGCGGCGCTGGTCAACCCGCCAGGCAACCCCAAGGCATCGTTCCGCACCGGTTCAGTTGACGTCGAGGATCCCGATCAGTGGCTGGACTCTGCTGAGAAGCATGCGGACTCTTGGTGGCCGGACTATACGGAGTGGCTCGCCGAGCGTAGTGGCTCGGAGGTTGATGCTCCGAAAATGCTTGGTGGGGAGGAGCTTCCGCCGCTGGGTCCGGCTCCGGGCAGCTATGTGATGGAAAAGTGACGAAATGATCGCGCACACCACTACCGTTCCGCCCGAACTCGCTGACCAAGTCGCCACCATCCGTGGTGTGTTCGCAAGCGGACGCACCCGGGCGGTCGGCTGGCGACTGCGCCAACTTCGCGGAATCGAGCGACTTCTCGACGAGAACGAGGATCAGATCGCAACAGCCCTCGCCCAAGACCTCGGCCGTGAACGAGCAGAAGCTTGGCTGGGTGACATCGTGTCCTCGAGGGGCGAGGCGGAATTCGCGCGTAAGCACCTGGGCAGGTGGATGAAGCGGAAGAAACAGCGGGTGCCATTGAGCCAGCTCCCCGGCTCGGCTTGGGTGCAATACGAACCGCTTGGCGTGGTCCTCGTCATCGCGCCATGGAACTATCCGGTCTACCTCTCGCTCGGCCCGCTGGTGGCCGCCGTCGCGGCCGGTAACTGTGCGGTGCTCAAGCCGTCGGAACTGGCGCCCGCCACCTCGGCGCTTCTTGCCCGGCTGATCCCCCAGTACCTCGATCCGGATGCGGTCGCCGTAGTCGAGGGCGCTGCTGACACCACACAGCAGTTGCTCTCGTTGGGCTTCGACCATGCCTTTTTCACCGGCGGTACCGCGATCGGCAGCAAGATCATGGCCGGGGCGGCCGCGACGCTTACCCCGGTCACCTTGGAGCTCGGCGGCAAGAGCCCGGTCATCGTCACCGCCGACGCCGATCTCGATGTGACGGCACGTCGGATTGCGTGGGGACGGCTGCTGAACTCCGGGCAGACTTGCGTCGCGCCGGACTACGTACTGGCCGACAAGTCCGTCAAGGCAGAACTCGTCCGGCTGATCGTCGATAACGTGGCCGCTTTCCGTGCCGGAAATGACATGGGTATGCGGATCGTCAACGAGCGCCAATTCGACCGGCTCGTCGGCTATCTCGAAGCCACCAAGGGTGAGGTCGTCACCGGCGGCCGCAGCGATCGGGATTCACTGACGATCGAGCCGACAGTCATCGTCGACCCTGATCCTGACGAGCCCGCGATGACCGACGAGATCTTCGGCCCGATCCTTCCGGTGATCGAAGTGGATTCGGTGGATCAGGCGATCAGCTTCGCCAACGGGCGGCCGAAGCCGCTTGCCCTGTATGTGTTCTCCGGTTCGAAGGCCACCGGCCGCAGGATCATCGATTCGGTTCCGGCCGGCGGCGCGGTGCTCAACCACGTGGCGATGCATCTGTTGGTGCCACAGCTGCCATTCGGCGGCGTGGGGCACAGCGGCATGGGCTCCTACCACGGTGAGTGGGGATTTCAGGCGCTGAGTCATCGGAAAGCGGTCCTCGCTAAGACGACAAAGCCAGACCTGAAGCTCCTGTACCCGCCCTACACCGACGAGGGACTGAAAATCATGCGCAGGATTCTGGGATGACCCCGTATAAGTCACAAGCTGCCGATAAGCGTCAATCGGCCCGCGATCGGCGACGTCTCCGTGCGCTACCCGTGAGTCAGTTTGGCGAGGAGTGCTACGTCGCTACCGGCGGGCAACGGATTCGGGTGAACGTGCGGCGGGGAACCGGTGTGCCGCTGGTGTTGTGCAATGGCATCGGGGCGAGCCTGGAAGTGCTGGACCCACTGGTGGAGCAGCTGGATCCGGACACCACGGTGGTCAGATTCGATGTGCCAGGAACCGGCGGATCGCCCACATCCCTTGCGCCCTATGGGTTCCCGTACCTTGCCTGGGTGCTCGGCCGGGTGCTATCCGAGTTGGGAATCGGCGTGGTGGACGTCCTCGGGCTGTCCTGGGGCGGGGCGCTCGCTCAGCAGTTCGCCTTTCAGAACCCGCGCCGGTGCCGCCGCCTGATTCTGGTGGCGACAGGTACCGGTGCGCTTATGGTGCCCGCTCATCCGCGTGTGCTGGCGAAAATGGCTACCCCCCGAAGGTTTTCGGATCCGGACTACGCCGCATCCATTGCCGGTGAGCTATACGGCGG
>DATATO010000084.1:0-3179 GCA_036268755.1 Mycobacteriales bacterium
GCGCGGCACCGATCAACTCATACCGCGGCCTCGCACCGAAGAGCGGCTGCCGGACCGCTACAACCGAGGCGCGGACGTCCAGGCCGTCGACCCGGTGAAGTACCCGAGGGTCGCGCTGGGTGGCGCGGGAGAGACCTATCCGATCTACCAGGCCGGCCGGCCCGAGAACGCCAGCCGGTCCGTGCTGCCGGTCGTAGGTGGCAGAGCGTCCGAGGGACGCAGCTCGAACGCGTCCGAACTGGCAGCGGCGCGTCCAGAGGCACACTCTCGGCCGCCGGTGCGCACGGAGGCGTAGCGAATGACTGACGGGGGGCGCTGGCGGGAGCGCATGGGCTGGCAGATGTGGCTCGCGGGCGGTCTGGCGCTGTTGGTCGTCCTGGTGCTCGTCATCGCCCGGCTCGGCGAAGGAGGCGACTCCCACACCACCCATGACCGGCGTCCGGGTAACTCCGCCGCCCAGGCCGGCGACGACAGCGTCGTGGCCCCCTCTACCACGCCCACGGCGGCGCCGGCCGCGGCAGTGTCCAACGCCAAACAATTCATGCGGGCCTGGCTGCGTCCGAATGCCAGCGTCAGTGAGCACGCCTGGTGGGCCACGGTGTCGAAATACACCGATGCGGGGCTGTCCGACCAGCTCAAGCTGACGGATCCGGCGCGGGTGCCGGCGCAGGAGCTGCGTGGCGAGCCGAATACCCAGTCTGTGAGTGACAACCGGGTCGTGTTGAACTTCAACACCGACGCCGGCGTGGTCGCCGTCACCTCGGTTCTGCTCGGTGACGGCCCGACGTCCGAGTGGCGGGTCAGCGATGTCGATTCGGACGTAGAGGCACAGGGGTAGGCCGTGACCGAACCCCTCGATCGGGCCGAGGAACGCCTGATCGCGTACTACACCGAGCAGATTTCCGCTCGACAGCGCTCCAACAAGCTCGGCCGCCGCGTGCTGTGGATCATCGGCGCGATCGTCGTGCTCATCATGTTTTTATGCGGCGGCCTGGTACCGGCGTTGTTCACATCCGACCAGCAGTCCGGCAGCAACTCGGCGACGGCGCTCAGCTGCGGTGTCAGGCTCGCCGACGTCCCGCTTCCCAACCTTGACCCCGGCAAGCTCTCCGCCGAGCAGGTGCAAAACGTGGGCACGATCGTTCAGGTCGGCCAGCGGATGTCGGTGCCGCCCCGGGGTTGGGTGGTCGCGGTCGCGACCGGCCTGCAGGAGTCCAAGCTGCGCAACCTGCACAACCTGGGGGCCCGGAACGACCACGATTCGCTGGGCATTTTCCAGCAGCGGCCGTCGCAGGGGTGGGGAACCGAGGACCAGGTCCTGGATACCGGCTATGCCGCCGGCAAGTTCTACGAGCACCTGCTGCAGGTGCCGGATTGGCAGACCAAGCAGCTCACCGAGGCTGCGCAGGCGGTGCAGCGCTCCGCCTTCCCCAGCGCGTATGCCAAGTGGGAGCCGCTGGCGACTCACCTGGTGCTACAGGTCACGGGCTCAGAGTCCTCGGCACCCCCGTCAACGGGGGTTAGCGGTTCCCCGTCGCCGGAGGCTCCACCGTCGGCCTCCACCCCCTCCCCGCAGGACGCGGTAAAGGCGCTGCAGTCCTGCGCCGCGCCGGGCGAGCTCAGCGGCTCGGGGTGGATAGTTCCGCTGCGGGGACACGTCGGCAGCGGGTTCCGCACCCCGGACCGCCCCGACCATCAGGGCGTGGACATCGTCGCCCCCCGCGGCAGCACCATCCGGGCCGCCGGTCCCGGCGTGGTCACGGTGTCCACCTGCAACGCGAGCACGGGCAACTGTGATGTCGACGGGGGTTTGTCGGTGAAGGGCTGCGGCTGGTACGTCGAGATCGATCACGGCGGCGGCCTCCTCACCCGGTACTGCCATATGACCGCGCGGCCGGTGGTCGCGGTGGGGCAGCGCGTCGCGGCCGGCGACCCGCTGGGCGCGGTGGGAAGCAGCGGGAACTCCACCGGCCCGCACCTGCACTTCGAATCACGGATCAACGGCCAGCCGGTCGACCCGACCGCGTTCCTGGGAGTAAGGGGCGTCAGCCTGGACGGCAAGAACACGTAGTGGCGGGCCGTCGGCCACCTATGCGGAACCGCTAGAGATCACGTTCGTGGCAGTATCGCCCTATGCGTCAGATACGTGCGCCCTCCTTCGAACTTGACTAGAATTTTGATCATGGCAATCTTGCCGCTCAATGAGGTTAAAACTCATTTTTCCGCGCTCGCCGACGAAGTCGAAGCTACGCACGATCGGATCATCGTTACTCGGAACGGAAAGCCGCACGTCATGCTCATCGCAGTCGATGATTTTGAATCGCTGCAGATGACTAGGGAGATTCTCTCCGAACCGGAAGCCCTTGCGGGCATTCGTCAGGCCGAGCAGGACATTGCGGAGGGAAGGCATCACAGCCTCGATGACCTTCGTCAGGTACTTGAAGAGCGTCGACGCATCGAGCAGAGCGAACGGTGAGCGAGAAGTACGACGTCAAACTTTCTCTCGGGGCTTTGCGAACGCTTTCTGTGGGCCCACCCCGAGCGGTGTCGGTTTCGGCGGCGTGGGCAATCTATGAATTCATAGCTGGCCCGCTCAGTGATAACCCATGGCGAGTATCGAAGCCTCTGCACAACCAGCTGGAGGGATGGCGCGGTTCTCGACGAGGGGAGTACCGAATTGTGTTGCGCATAGACGAAGTGGCCAAGATCGTCAATGTGGATCGAGTGGATCATCGCGCGGACATTTACCAAACCTAGCAACCACCGCTGAGTTCCCTGCGTGGCTGGCACCGCGGCCCAACTATGCCTTGCTTTACTGCCCCGCTGGGACGCAATTGGCTGCCTGATAGACTAACGCCTTGCGTGTACCCGCCGTACCCTCGGCGAAGTACGCCAGACCGAGCCTTCAGCCGATTCATTCGGCCGAGGTGGTTCAAGTGGAGTCCGCTCCCACCCGGGTCGCGCCGTTTCAACGAGCAGCGGACGGGTTTGGTCGATTACCGGCATTGTGCCGTCGACTTATGCGGGCCCCATGGCATGCCATGGGGCTTTTCTCTACTTATCCCACGGTCTCGCACGTTCACAGTCTTTGAGGAGGCCTCATCAGCACCGACACTCGCATCAACGATCAGATTCGTGTGCCCCAGGTACGACTGATCGGTCCGGCGGGAGAGCAGATC
>DATATO010000085.1:0-1505 GCA_036268755.1 Mycobacteriales bacterium
ACCTGCGAGCGGAGGTGCGCAGCATCTCGGCGGTCGGCGAACAGTACGTGGAGTTACGGCCGCGAACCAACTCGCCGCCGTACCTGCACGACGGCTCAGTGATCGCCCTGGGTGACGCCACGATCCCGGAGCAGGTCGGGCGGCTGCTCGATCAGACCAGAGCGTTGCTCAACAGCATCCCCAAGGGCAAGCTCGGCGCACTGCTCGACGAGTCCTTCAAGGCATTCAACGGGGCTGGTTACGAGTTCGGTTCGCTGCTCGACTCGTCTGCGCAGCTCTCCGGTGATCTCAACGGCGTCGCCGACCGCACCCAAACCCTTACCGAGGCCACCGCGCCGTTTCTCGACGCGCAAGCGCAGACCACCGACGCGATCCGGCTGTGGGCACGCAGCCTTGCCGGAGTCACCGGGCAGGTGGTAACCGACGACCCGCAGGTGCGCAGCCTGCTGGACACGGGACCCGAAGCGCTAAACGAGGTGTCGCGGCTGCTCGACCAAATCAAACCGACGCTGCCGGTGCTGCTGGCCAACCTCACCACTGTCGGCCAGATCGCCGTGACCTACCGCCCCTCGTTGGAACAAGTACTGGTGCTGCTGCCGCCGTTCACCGCTGTTATCCAATCGCTTGTTGGTAATAAGAACCCGACTGGGATGGCCGAGAGCGACTTCTCTATCACCGTCAACGATCCGCCGGCCTGCACGGTCGGTTTCCTCCCGCCCAGCCAATGGCGGTCCCCAGCCGACACCACCACAATCGATACCCCCGACGGGCTGTACTGCAAACTGCCGCAGGACTCACCGATCGCGGTTCGCGGCGCCCGCAACTACCCCTGTATGGAACACCCGGGAAAGCGCGCGCCGACAGTCGAGATCTGCAACAGCGACAAGCCATTCGAACCGCTGGCGATGCGCCAGCATGTTTTTGGCACCGCCCCGCTGGATCCCAACCTGCTCGCGCAGGGCATCCCGCCCGACGATCGAGTCGGCTTCTACCGCGACAGGATCTTCGGACCGATGGAGGGAACGCCCCGGCCTCCGGGACCACTTCTACCTGCAGGACCGCTTCCGCTGGCGGGAGCACCAGCCGGCGGCCCAAACCCGGCACCGCCGCCGGCGGCCAACGCAGCCCAAGCGGTGCCACCGGGGCTACCGGCCATAGCACCGATTGACGTTCCCGACCTTCCATCGCCCCCCGCCGGGCCAGCAGGCGGGGGGAGTCATGCGGCTCCGAGTTCCTTCGGCGGCAACGGATCTGGGTCTGGTCCATCGTTGGCCGTCGTTCATTACGACCCGCGCACCGGTGGGTATGTCGGTCCGGATCGGCAGCTGTATCGGCAATCCGACCTCGTCGACTCGTCGACGCCTAAAACCTGGCGGGACATGCTTCCCACCTAGCCTCAATCCCCTTCTCTGCACTCCAGTTTCCAACCCCGTCGTTGGTACAGAGGTAAGTACTAGACGTCTCCCTGTGAGTTCGCCCATGTGACTTGCCACGGGCCCAACCGG
>DATATO010000086.1:0-3034 GCA_036268755.1 Mycobacteriales bacterium
ACGCGCAGGAACGCATCGCCGAATTCCTCGGCTGCAGCCGCGAGCGCGTCGATGGTGCCGCGGACGGTCCGGAGCCGGCGCCCAGCATTTATTGGCAAGTCGATGGTGCGAGCGGGAGTAGTTGGTGTGGCCTCCACCAGAACGACCACTGGGGTGTTGTCCTGTTCACCGAAGTCAACGCAGATGGGCGACCCGCAGTAGGCGACCGGGCAGCTCGCAGGCAAAGTCTGGCGGCGATGTAGATGACCGAGGGCGACGTAGTGCGGTTCGGTCCCGAAGGCAGAAGCAGGCACCCAGTACTCGAAGATGGTTTGCGCGGCACGCTCTCCGCCGCCGTGCACCGCTCCGGAGACGGTGAGATGGGCCATGATCAAATTAACCGCGTCGGCCGTGAATCCGGTTTTGAGGTGGGCGAGCAATTCCCGGATCTGCTGGTCGTAGCTGCTGGCGGCTTCGGCCGGAGTCTTTGTCAGGAGATCGGCGGCCCGAATCGCCCAGCGCTGTGAGAGGAACGGCAGCACAGCCACGTTGACGGTTTCGCCGGTACTTCGGGCCGTGAAGGTGACGACGCCACCGCGGTCGGCCGCGCGGGGCTGACCGATCAATGTGATGCCAGCGTGGCCGGCAAGCGGCCGGTACGCGTCGAGCATGCGAGGTGAGTCGTGGTTGCCCGCCATGGCGATGACCTTTGCCCTGCCGTCGGCGAGCGCCAACAGCGTCTTAATGAGGATGCGCTGTGCATCGGCACTGGGCGCAGCGGAGTCATACAAATCACCGGCGATGAGCACAGCGTCGACCTGATGATCTCTGGCCAGCCCGACGATCTCGCTGAGCACCGCTTCTTGCTCGTCGAGGCGGCTGTGACCTTTGAGAGTCTTGCCAACGTGCCAATCCGAGGTGTGCAGGAACTTCATGATGGCCTCCTGGACAGCATCAGAATGGCGGCTGGTCATCATCGGGGGCGAAAGGAACTCGTGACAGCATGAGTCCCGGTGACCCTGGCGTTCCATTCTCTTGTGACCCCGCGGCCCTGACCGTGGCCAAGTCGGCTTCGCCCTCACGCGTGGCCCAGGCGGGGAAGGGGAAATCGACCGCGAGCGGGACCGGGATCTCCGGCTGAGAGATGAACATGGTGCCGGGCTTGGCAATGGTGGCCCGTTGCCGCTGGCCGGCCGGAAGGAATCCGTATTCGGGCCTGGTCGCCTCAGCGGCATCTAGACGGCCCACAACCCGGATCGATGAGTTGGCGATAATTCTTCGCTCGACTTCGCTCGCAGTCTGCTGTGCCCCAATAAGGATGATGCCCAGCGAGCGCCCGCGTTCGGCGATATCTAGGAGTACCTCTTTGATCGGGCTGGACCCCTCGCGCGGCGCATACTTATTGAGTTCGTCAATCATGGTGAATAGGAGACTGCCTGGCCCGGCTGCCTCCTTGCGGGCAGTTTCGGCGGCCAATACGACGCCAACGACGAAGCGTTGCGCGCGTTCGGGCAGATTGTGCAGATCGATGACAGTGACCTGCTGACCGTCGGTGGTGACTTCCCGGCCGCGGACCGCGCCGGAGAGGCCGCTGGTGCCGGACGGGTCAGGCAGGTCGCCGCGAATCAAATCATTGAGAGCTCGCTGACTGGACCGCAGCCGCCGCAGGAACGCATTGATCGTGCCGATGCCTATTCCGTTGCCGGCCCAGTAAGCCATCGTGGCGTCATCGGTCACTAGCTCGGCAATCTGGTCGACCAGGTCACCGTAGGTCCGGCAGATGGCGCCGTCGATCGCTAC
Source organism: Mycobacteriales bacterium (assembly GCA_036268755.1). GTDB lineage: Bacteria > Actinomycetota > Actinomycetes > Mycobacteriales > QHCE01 > DATATO01. Next base: position 1,780 of record DATATO010000086.1, read on the forward strand.
CGCGCCGTCCTCACCGGCTGGCTGGACCTCCCGGGCCAGGCGGCTAGTGACGTTGTTGACCACCATCGTGTACTGCTGCCGGTCATCCTCGGCGTCGGCGAACACGTAGGGCAGATATTGCCGAGCACAAAACTCCTGCAGGGTCCACCAGAATGCCGTGACACCGCTGGTCCTGCCGGTGACGTTGGGACGTCCGGTCCGGTCTCCCGGCGTAGGCGGAGCATAGAACGCCGCTGAGGCGAATGGCTCAGCGGGAAGGCCAAGACGGGCGTAATTCTCGCGTATCGCATCCCCGTCCGGACCCGACAAGCGGCGGTTGGGCTGATCTAGGAACAGCAGGTCCTCGCCCTTGACCGAAAAGATAAGCGCCTTGGCATTGTGTGAATTACGTAGAGCATCCCCACGAAAAATAGCATGCAGTAGGAACAGCGCAAATGAGGTTTTGGTGGCAACGCCCGAAATTCCAGAGATAGATATGTGTGCGCCACGAGTCCCGTCAACGAACTCTGTATTGATATAAATAGTCTCGCCATCGCGCCCGGAGCCCGCTGGAATCCGGTGCTCCATCTGGTCGAAGTACAGCGCCGAGGCGCGTTCAGCGCCGGTGGCACGGCGTACTGTCTTACCAGGCCGCGGTGGAACGTAGAGCTCCGGGTCGACCCGAGTGGTCGTAACCTCGGCGACCTCCTGAACCGCGGCGGGAAGTACCCCGTCTGCTATGAGAAAGACGTCGCTGCCGAAGCTGGCACCCTCGTGCCGCGCGGAGACATCAGTGATGATCCCGGAAGTGGTGACCGGGCCGCGGCCTGGTACGTCACGCACGGTTACCACAACATCATCAAGTTGGAGGTAAGCGCCGTCTTGCACGGCAACATGCCACAGCAGGGGGGTTGAATCCAGCAGGCCCTGTACTCTGCCGACATAGTTTGCTGACAGATCAGTGCTAGGGGTTACGGGTGTGCTGTCGTTCTCCATCTAATGAAGTCCCCTAGTCGCCTCAGGCGCAAAAGCATCGATACAGATGGACTTATAACGGCTGGATCCTAGCAGTTAACGGGCAACCGTCAATTCACCGCAAAACGGTCTATAAACCATGAACTCGCAGATCGCCTCGAGGAAGCTTTTCCGTGGCGTAAACCCGCTCATGCGAAAGGGGTGCCTGCGAGTAGCGGCACCCCGCTGCTGATTGGTTAGACGGGGCTATGCCCTCTTGATGCGGCGAGTGAATGCAAGCCAGGTGGTTGGCCGAATGGCC
>DATATO010000087.1:0-6780 GCA_036268755.1 Mycobacteriales bacterium
CATCGGCACGTGCCCGGGGCCCTCGATCATGACCTGCACGTCGTGAGAACGGGCGATGTGGGTGAGCTCGCCCAGGGTGCGGAGTTCGGCGAACTGCGCCTCGTCGTTGGCGTCGGCAATGGAACCCGGCCGGAGTCCGTCGCCAAGCGAGAACGTCACGTCGTAGGCGCGCAGGATCTCGCACAGCTCCTCAAAATGGGTGTAGAGGAAGCTCTCCTTGTGGTGGGCGAGGCACCAGGCCGCCATGATCGACCCACCGCGCGACACAATGCCCGTGACCCGTTTCGCCGTGAGCGGTACATAACGCAGCAGCACGCCGGCGTGCACGGTCATGTAATCGACGCCCTGCTCGCACTGCTCGATAATGGTGTCGCGGTAGACCTCCCAAGACAGCTTGGCCGGGTCGCCGTTGACCTTCTCCAGCGCCTGGTAGATGGGCACGGTTCCGATCGGTACCGGCGCGTTACGCAAAATCCACTCGCGAGTGGTGTGGATGTTCTTGCCGGTGGACAGATCCATGATGGTGTCGGCGCCCCACCGGGCCGCCCACACCATCTTCTCCACCTCTTCCTCCACCGATGACCAGACGGCGGAGTTGCCGATGTTGGCGTTGATCTTCACCAGGAACTTCTTGCCGATGATCATCGGCTCCAGCTCGGAGTGGTTGCGGTTGGCGCAGATGACGGCCCGCCCAGCGGCGACCTCGGAGCGGACCAGCTCCACGTCCACTTTTTCGCGAGCTGCGATGAACCGCATCTCCTCGGTGATCTGGCCGGCTTTGGCGTAAGTGAGCTGGGTGGCGGGCTTGCCGTCGATCGGGCCGCGGGCCCCGACCCAGGGCTCGCGGAGTTTGGGCAGGCCGGCGTGAACGTCGATCACGGCGTCTGTGTCGGTGTAGGGGCCAGACGTGTCGTAGACGTCGAAATGGTCACCGTTGGACAGCTCAATGCGGCGCTGCGGGATGCGCAACTCCTCTGCCTCAAGGTAGGCCTTGCGCGATCCGATGATGGGGCCGGTGGTTACGGCGGGCACGACGGCAGTCATGTGTTTCCTTCCTACGCCAGCATTATCTGGACAGGTTCGGCCGGTCGGCAGCACCTCGTCGGCGACGAAACTGCCCTCTCAACCCGCTAAGGCGCGAGCTCCCGGGTGCGATATGTGGTTATGGATCGTCGGTTGGCTTAACGCCGAGACCAAACGTGAACGAGGCTAGCTGCCATTGGCCTCGCTGCCTACCGTTCCGTCGAACTTGTCACGTATCACACGAGGAGGCTAAGGACAGGTATGATCGATGGTATGTCTTTGTCTACTACTATCAAGGTGCCTAAGGCACTGCGGGATCGCCTGGCGGCGGGCGCTCGTTCCCGACACGTCACGCAAGCGAAAGTGCTGAGCGAGGCGCTTGACGCGCTAGAAGAGCGGGACTTCTGGACTTCGGTAGACCAAGGTTACGCGCGCCTCCAGGCCGATCCGCAGGCCTGGCGGGAGTATGTGACGGAACGAGACAGTTGGGTCGAAGCCCCGTTAACAGGCGAACTGTGATACTTCCCGGAACAATCGTTTATGCGAAACCAGATCCGACAGTCGTAGGCCGTGAACAAGCCGAACGGCGCCCTGTCTTAGTCGTATCGGGAGTCGCTTTCGGTCAACACATCCCGGAATTGGCCATCGCCGTGCCGCTCACCACTAGAGACCGAGGTCTGAGCCATCATGTGGTGATTACCGGTGACAACACCGGGCTGGACAGGCCTACTTGGGCGCTCTGCGAACAAGTCCGGGCGGTGTCTACAGCGAGACTGATAAAACAACTCGGCACCGCCGACCCCGACACGCTTAAGGCAGTAAGACGAGTCATTGCCATTTTTCTCGAGCTCTAGTAACCGCCGCTCTAGGAGTCCTTAGCACTGGCTTCGCCATTTGTCGTATCTCAACATCGTGGTTCGTCGTGTCCGAAACTAGCGATCTGCCGAGCCTTTGCCTCTCAAGTTGGGAAGATCTCAAACGGACAGCGGCTTCAACTCGGAGCCCGCGTTGGCGCGGCCACCTTCCACCACGCCTCGAAGCGCTCGCGTTGCAGCTGTTTGCGGGCGTTCTTCAGCCGACCTCCCGAAACCAGGGTGGAGATCCATACCCCGAGCGCGCTCACCCACACGCACGTCCCGATCATCCCCGGGTTCCACCACGGCACGACGATCATGATGAACTGCCATGCCGCCGCCCACGCCTGCCCGAGCCAAACCGGGCGCACCAACCTGTCTCGCCGGAGAACGGCCATGGCAGCCGATCGCATGTCGATCGGAAACACCCGAAGTAACCGAAACCACAGCAGCCACCATGTGGCCGCGGCGATCGCGATCGCACCCACCAGGCGCACAATGAGGCCTATAACCAGCGTGTCCGAGCCCAACGCCACAATCGCCGTTGGCACCGTGACCAGCAAAAATCCCAGCACCCACCATCGACCGCTGAATACCAACAGCCAGACGGCCAGCGGCAGGTTATGCGCCGCGATCTCCGACTGCGGGTCCAGCTGCAGGGCCGTGACGCAGGCGCGAATAGCGCGAACACTGCGGCCGCGGCGGATGTGTGCCACCGCCAAGCTGTTCCAGGCGTCCGACAGCTGCGGATCGATCCGCAGCGCCTCATTCAGTGGACCGTCCGATTGTTTGGCGGCCCGGCGGGTTCGGCCGATCATTAGCGCCGCGCCGACCGCGTGGTGAGCGGACGCCGAGTCGGGCTCGAGATCGCGCGCCCGAGTCGCATGCCACACGGCACGGTCACGACTATGGTCGGTGTGTGCCAATGCCAGCGCGATGGTGATGTGCGCGTCCGCGCGGTTCGGGTTCAGCTCGAGAGCGCGCATAGCAGCACCGACCCCCTCCCCCATATGCCCCGACGCAATCAGTGTCTGCCCCAACAGCAGGTGAAGGTCGGGGTCGTCCGGGCGTAGCCCAATGGCCCGAGTCGCCGCCTCCGCGGCATCTGGATACCTGTCGGCACCGTAGTGGGCAATCGCGGTGAGTTGCCACAACGCAACGTTGTCCGGGCTGTCGGCCAGCAGCGGGGCTAGTAGGCGTAACGCGGAATCGAAGCGTTTGGCCTCGAGTAGGGCGTGGATCTTAGCGGCGTCCTGAGCTTCGACGTCGCTCTCATTCACCACAACCGCCGTTGTTTCAGGTAGGCGACCACGTCGTTGTACATGCCGTCGGGGTTGGCATACATGGCGACGTTGCGGGCTGAGGTGAACCAGGCGCCCGTCGAGGGTGTCACCTCCGCCCGGGCGGCGAGCAGGTCCGCCATCTCGATCATTCTCACCTCACCGCTGCTTACCGAGGCCAGCAGCGCTCGCTCGCTGGCCGTCTCGCACACGTGCGCGATGTCCGCGCCTGAGAAGCCCTCCGTCTGCTTGGCGAGCTGCCCGAGTTTGATGCCCGCAACCGGGCGGTCCCGCAAGTGATACTCGAAGATCGCCTCCCGCCCCGGAGTGTCGGGCGGCAATACCGCCACCGCACGGTCGAACCTGCCCGGGCGAAGCAGCGCGGAGTCCACATCCCACGGGTGGTTGGTTGCGGCGAGGGCGAACACGCCGTCGTTACCGGCCGCGACCCCGTCGAGCTCGGTGAGGAGCTGGTTGACGGTGCCCCGCATTCCGGAATGGCGAAGTTGGGATCGCTTCTGGCCGATGGCATCGAGCTCATCGAAGAACAACACACACGGCGCGTTTGCTCGCGCGGTACGAAATAGCTCCCGCACGTTCTTCTCGGAATTTCCCAGCCACATGTCCAAAATGTCCGACATGGTGACGGAGATAAATCGAGCTCCTAGTTCGCCGGCGACCGCCTGGGCGATGAACGTCTTGCCGCAACCGGGCGGCCCATACAACAGCAGACCGCCCCGAAGGCTCTTGCCGAACAGTTTCCGCAGCTTCGGGTTGCGCATCGGGGCTAGGAAGGCGGCATTAAGCCGTTCCTTCACGCCGGAGAGGCCGCCGACGTCGGCGAGGGTGACCTCGGCCGTTTCCACCTCGAAGGTTTCGACGGCATTGGACGCCCCAGGGACGGCCCCGATCGGCTCCGGTTCCTCGTCCGACTCGTCGGTCTCCGTCTCCGATGAAACGAACTTGGGGGGGATAGTGTCGCCGAGATCGCGGGCCGCCGCCGACCAGTCGAACTCCGTGTCGGGTTCCGGTGGCACGTCCACCTTCGGGGCCTCCGGCGCGAGCGCCTGGGACATCAGCCGACCGGCGCGGGAGTTGTCCGGCTCAATCTGCAGCACCGCCGCGAGGTGTGGGACGGCCTCCTGTGCCCCACCGGCCGAGATCAGCAGCTCGGCCAGGTGCAGCCGCAACGCGGGGTCGTTCGGCTCGGTCGCGACGGCCCTGCGCATGCTCTCCAGTAATGCCTCGTGTGAATTCACGAGTCAAGGATAGTTAGCTATGGAGATACCGAGGATCAACCCGAGCGAATTGGTGATCTTTTCCAGGTTTTTCGGGGGTAACCAAGGCATCTCGCTGAGGCTCGAACACGGAGACCGATTCCTACCTGTATCCTGGACAACAGACCGACCAGAGGTGTCGGCACATTAGCTGGCGCAGTTATCCAAATGCGCTACCAGCTCGTTTTCGTTTTCCCGCGATCATCTGCCGCATAAGCTCGGCAAACGCTTCAGCGCGGGCACTTCGTCGGCGGGCTCCAATGCCCGAAAGGCTGTCATGTCCCACGCTGTAAATTCGTCCGATGCCGCGCGCCCTGCGGTGACCTTCGCCGACCTCGGTCTGCCCCAGCGGCTCGTCACGGCGCTCACCGAGCGCAGTCTCACCGCACCGTTCCCGATTCAGACCCAGACCATTCCCGACGCCCTAGCAGGCCGGGACGTCCTCGGTCGCGGCCGCACCGGATCCGGCAAAACCTTGTCCTTCGGACTACCAATGATCAGTCGCTTGGCCGGCCGTAATGCTGAGCCGAAGCAGCCGCGCGGCGTGATTCTGGCCCCCACCCGGGAGCTTGCGGTCCAGGTCAACGAGGCACTGGAGCCCTACGGACGTTCGCTCGGCCTCACCAGCAAGACCATCTGCGGCGGAATGCCGATGCCGGGTCAGATCCAAGCCCTCAAACGCGGCGTGGACATCCTGGTCGCCACTCCGGGCCGGCTGCGGGATCTCATTCGCCGCGGTTCCTGCTCACTGGCGGCCGTCGAGGTCGTCGTGCTCGACGAGGCCGACCAGATGGCCGACCTCGGTTTCCTTCCCGAGGTCCGGGAGCTGCTGGACTACATACCCCGGTCGAGCCAGCATCTGCTGTTCTCCGCGACCCTAGACCGCGGCATTGACACGCTGGTTAAGGAGTACCTCGACAACCCGGTGACTCACGCCGTCGACCCCAGCCAGAACACGGTCACCACAATGAGCCACCACCTGGCGATCATCGAACCCTCGCAGAAGACCATGCTCAGCGCGGTCCTCGCGGCCCGCGGCAACCGCACCATCGCTTTCGTCCGCACCCAGTTGGGCGCGGACCGGGTTGCCGAGCAGCTCACCGAGGCCGGCCTGCGCGCCTCCGCCATTCACGGCGGCCTGAATCAATCTGAGCGGACCAAGACGCTTGCCGAATTCAAAGAGGGCAAGGTCGACGTCCTGGTTGCCACCGACGTCGCCGCCCGCGGCATCCATATCGACGACGTCGACCTGGTACTGCACATCGATCCGGCCGGTGACTCAAAGGACTACCTGCACCGCGCGGGCCGCACCGCACGAGCCGGCCGCACAGGCATCGTAGTCACAATGATTCTCCCCCACCAACAGCGTTCAACGGAGCGACTCATGGAGAAGGCCGGCGTGAAAGCGAAACGCCACCTTGTCCGGGGCCGTTTCACACCGGACCTCGTCGAACTTGTCGGCGCGCGTTCCATCACGGACACCCGCGCTGCGGCCGCACGCCTCCAGGTTGCGGCGGCGCAGCGCGAAGTGACCGAGCTGCACCAGAGCCTCGATCAAGCGCAGGAGGCCGTGTCTCGCGCAAGCGCCGAAGCCGACCAGCTCTCCGCAACGGCCGAAACCGAACTGCGCAAGGGGCTGCCCGTCGCAAAGGAACGGGAACCTCGCCATGACACGACCGAGAAAACCGGATTCAAGGGCCGTCCCGCTCGCAGTAAAGGCAAGGAATTCCGCGGCTCATCCGGTCACGGCGACTCGGACAAGCGGCCCGCAAAGCGCTCCGAGAAGTACGCGGGCTACAAGGCCGCCCCCAAGGGCACCAAGAGTGGTCCGCGCAGCGGCCACAGCGCCTCCTACCGCCACGGCGAACGCACGCACGTTTAGCGAAGACTGTGACGTGTGCGCCTCATCCGTTTGGATTGGGGCGCACACTCATATGGCGACCAGTTCTCGAGCGCGCTGGCCCGTCGCATGCTCAAAAGCCGGACTCATATCTTCTATCTCACGAGGACTCAAACCATGACTGGCTGAAACTAAACGCCATTGCATAACCGCGCTTGCCACTTCTCGCAGTACCCCTATCGCGTGTGCCTCATCAAGGCGGAAATAGGCCGCGACCTCCAGCAGCAAATCCACCGAGACTTCGGTTTCCGCTTCATCAATCGCGGTGGCTAAGTATTTAAGTCCGGGCTCGGGGTTAGGGTTCAAGTCGAAAGCTGGAGCCAGGTTCCATACCTCTCCATGGTTATGCAGGAAACCATGATTACGCAGGTGGTCGTCGGTGTTAGAGATCAACACCGAGAAAGCTATGCGACGCCACAACTCGGCCAGTTCAACGCTTGCCGCGT
>DATATO010000088.1:0-2980 GCA_036268755.1 Mycobacteriales bacterium
CGGGACGACCGACCCTTCGCCCCATCCCACCCGCTGTGTGGCCCGACCGGCCACACCGAGAGGAGCCGCAGATGGTCGACGGCGCCGCCCGGCCGTACCCACCGGAACTCGCGGTGAGCAACCGCGCGCCCGATCGCAACCTCGCGCTGGAGTTGGTCCGGGTCACCGAAGCGGCGGCCATGGCCGCCGGTCGTTGGGTGGGGCGCGGCGACAAGAATGCCGGCGACGGCGCGGCGGTGGACGCCATGCGCAAGCTAATCAACAGCGTGTCCATGCGGGGCGTGGTGGTGATCGGCGAGGGCGAAAAAGACAATGCGCCCATGCTTTACAACGGCGAACAGGTCGGCGACGGCGAGGGCCCGGAGTGCGACGTGGCCGTGGATCCGATCGACGGCACGACCCTGATGAGCAAGGGCATGCCCAACGCGCTCGCGGTGCTGGCACTAGCCGAACGCGGCAGCATGTACGACCCGTCCGCGGTGTTCTACATGAACAAGCTCGCCGTGGGCCCCGAGGTTGCCGGAAAACTCGACATCACCGCGCCGCCCGCGGAGAACATCCGCCGCATCGCCAAGGCAAAGCGCAGCAGCGCCTCCGACGTGACGGTGTGCATCCTGGACCGGCCCCGGCACGACGAACTAGTCCGCGAGGTGCGTGAGGCCGGGGCTCGGATCACGTTCATCAGCGACGGTGACGTGGCCGGCGCCGTCGCAGCCGCCCGGGACAAAACCGGCGTCGACCTGCTGCTCGGCATCGGCGGCACCCCAGAGGGCATCATCGCGGCCTGCGCATTGAAATGCCTCGGCGGCGAGATTCAGGCGCAGCTGCGGCCGCGAAACGATGCCGAGCGGGACAAGGCCGTAGACGCCGGGCACGAACTGGATCGGGTGCTCATGACCGACGATCTGGTGCGGGGCGACAATGTGTTCTTCTGCGCCACCGGCGTCACCGACGGCGACCTGCTGGACGGCGTGCGCTACAGCTCGGGCGGTGCCACCACGCAGTCGCTAGTAATGCGTTCAAAGAGTGGCACGATCCGGTTTATTGAGAGCTATCACCAGCTCACCAAGCTGCGGACCTACTCAGCCGTCGACTTCGGCGGCGAGTAGTAGCTGCCGATTAGGCCAGTCCAAGTTCCGAGCTGTCCTCGGGGAGGGCGCTTCGGCGCCGCTGGGCGACCCTGGAGATTCGAGTCGGGGTGGCTGCTGCGCTCTGTTGCTGGGCGCGGAGGGCGGCGAGATTTTCGGGCGATCCCGGCGATAGCCCGCGCACGGCCCAGTCCTCGACGGTCTCCGCCGTGCGCAGCGGTTCGGATCTGTGTATTCCCCGCAGTCGGGCCAGGTAGTAGCGCCCCGCCGCCAACGGATCTTGCGGCTCTTTGTCCGGGTCAAGTTCGTCCGACGTAGCCATAGCCGTACCTCACGTTCGCGGTTGCTGCCGCAGTTACATGCTAAGCCGGGTTGTCACATTCCGCCGCGCTAGAGCTGATGTTTACTGCTTCAGGCCATCGCGGATTGGACTGTTCGGACGCCGTGACGTGGGGTGGTTGGATCAACGACCTTGGGCGATCTCTTCTTTACTGTTCCCAGAGGCAGGTTCAGAACCGGGGGCGGCGGCTTCGGCCTTGCGGGAGGATAGTGACACCTCGTTACCATCCGTAACGGTGAACACCAGGCTCTGGCGCTGGATCCAGTCCCGGGTGGTGGGGCAGATCCAGCCGGCGACTGTGAGGGCGTCGTTGTACAACTCCGGAAGTGGGCGGCCATAAATCGACTCGTGATGTGCGATGCGGTTGCGGAGTTCGTGCAGCGCCGCGAGTTTGGCGTGCACGACCTTGCGTTTTCCCTGTCCGGGGAAGGCGCGATAGAGGCATTCACGCCACAGGCTGCGCTCGTAGCGCTTGGCGAGCAGGTACCGCCAGAAGCCGAAGGTCAGCTCCGCCACTACTCGGCCGGAGGTCTCCACCTTGCCGCTGCGGAGCACCCGAGAGCGGGCGAGCATGACGTCCGCGGTGGTCTTCTCGTGGAACACCCGTAGCGGATCGAGATACCACCTCGGGTCTCCGGTGCGGCGGCGAGACCACTCGGATAACTCCTCGTGCAACGCGTTGCGGACCAGCACCTCCATGTGCCCAAGCACCACCCACAGCTGGCCGGAGGCGGCCGATGAATTGGCGTAGAGGGAGATCGCCAGCGAGGCATCACCGTCCGCCCACGCCCGATACGGAGCTAGGCGTTCCGCCGAGATTCTCCGTTCAAGCACGCGCTCTGCTGCTGGCATGGGGCTCAATTCCCTGATACGGTCACTACGAAGACCCCGGGCGCCTCTGCCGCAAGGCATGCCACCGGGGTTTTGCTATGTGTGAGCGGTCCGTATGAAACAGCCACTCAGCTTTCGAACAAATGTACTATCGCCGTGTGTCGCGGCGCAAGGCCTAGCGCAGGTCTTCCCAATGCCCCATTAACGCGTATGGCGATGAGTCCCAGGGCGATGCCTACTCCTGTTCGGAAAGAGTCCTAGGGAGTCCCCGCTGTGACCTTCTAAAATCTACATAGGTGTCACGCGCAGGGCATAACTTCACGAAACAGGTATCCATGCGGGCTCTCACCGCACGCCGGCTCCTGATTCACCGGGCTGACTGACAAGCACCTCCTCGAACTCCAAGCCATCAGTCCACGTGTCAAGTACCCTGTCAAGGACACCTTCGCGGTTGGTTTCCGATGGTCTTCTAGCCGCACGATGAAAGCGGTGTCGCACGAGAACAAGGAGTAGCCGTGCCCGGAGAGCTGTATAAGCCTGAAGCTATAGCGCTCATCGCACCGCCAGGTGATCTGAGCAAGGCTTGGCTAAAAATACCCGTAGTGGGTGAGCAAGGTGGCGAGGGCAATTATCAAAACCTGAATTTCGCTCATATCACCAACCCAAGAAATGGCAGTACACGACTGTTATCTGACCTCACTTATTATCCGATAGGTAGTTC
>DATATO010000089.1:0-5778 GCA_036268755.1 Mycobacteriales bacterium
CAGCGACCTGTTGCTTCATAGTATTCGCGGGGCAACAAAGCCGGGAAAAGCACCTCTTGCGAACCAATAGCCGACATGCCGTCACGGACTACCTGTGCAATATTGTCTAGAACTATTTTCCCTAGCGGCAGCCAAGAGTAAATGCCTGGTGCTAAGCGACGGACATAGGCCGCCCTGACGAGCAGCTTGTGGCTTACGACTTCAGCATCAGCGGGATCTTCCCGCAGGGTACGAAGGAATAGGCTGGACATACGAAGGATCACGGTTGGCTCCAAGATTAGAGGCAACCGAAGATACCGAACCGAAGCCGGTGCCGCTCGGCCGACTCCGCCTCCCAGAGGGCCTCCCCAGCAGGGTGTACGCGATGCTGGTATGTGATGTCCAATATTCGTCAGTATCGCTCGTCGTTGACCGGCATGCTGGTTACATGATCGCTCTTTCGCTAGGACTCCTCGATCGCTTCGTCCTAGCTAGTGCGGGGTTCGGGAGGCGACTGCGCGCGGTGCGGTCCGAACAGTGGTGCTGGCCCACACCCTCCGCCGAGTGGAATGTCCGTCAGCTGGTCAATCATATGGCGCGCGGGAATTTCAGCTATGTATGTCTATTGCGCGGAAGCCTTCACCCGTCCAGGGCCATGGAGCAAATTCTCGACTACCCATTGGGGAGCGTGGCCGGGCGGCAGGCCCTCGCTGTCAGAACTACGGATAGCGTGGTTCACACCTGGGATCCGGCGCGGGTCACGCCTCCCCGCCCCGCACCACAAGACCGACTGCTGCACCGCATGGGGCGGAAGCCAGGAGGCTAGTACCCCGGCGGGGCCTGGTATTTCGGCAGGATCTCGGCGTCCTCAAGCGCTCCGCCGAGCGTGAGCAGGGGCTCATTGGACCACTGCCGCCCCATGAGCTGGGCACCGAGTGGGGGCCCCTCAGCATCCAGGCCCGCGGGCATCGCGAGGTTGGGCGCGGTGTTCAGTAGGTTGTGGTCATGAACGAGGCAGTAACAGTCACTCCCGCCAAGGTGCTGGACGAGGAGGTGGTCAGCGCACTCGGCGCACTCTTGCCGCAGTTGTCATCCTCTGCCCGTGCAGACCGCCAGCTACTCGTTCAACTCATCGAACACGATGCCACGACCCTCTACCTCGCTCGCGCTCGAGGACGAGTCGTGGGCGCGCTGACGTTGGTGACCTACCCCCTGCCCACAGGCCTACGAGCACATATCGAGGACGTGGTCGTCGATCAGTCAGCTCGCGGCCTGGGTATCGGTGAAGCTCTCGTTCGCACAGCCCTCGCCGCCGTTGGAAGTCTCGGGGCCAAAAGCGTTGATCTCACATCACGCCCCAGCCGAGAAGCCGCGATCGGCCTCTACACCCGCGTCGGTTTCACACGCCGAGACTCCCACACCTACCGCTACACCCCCGACCGACCCGAACAGAACACAAGAGCCGATCCCAACGAGTTCTGAAACCAGGCCTAAATGCGACCAAAAACGGAATTGTCGCTCTGCAGTGGGTCGCCCAGCCACGCGGCGACGTTGGTATGCGCGGTGATGATCTCCCGCGAGTTCTCTCGCCGAAAGCGTATGGAGGCCCGGGCTTCCCATAGCGTGAGCCTTTCGTGAGAGGTCGGATGTCATGGCGTTCTATTTGTGGATATCCCGTGCCGGCCGGAGGATGTGCGGCCCCGTCAGTCCTCAGAGCTCACATCGAAGTTCGGCGAAGCCGTCCCGCCACGACGGATATATCGGCGCCCAGCCGAGCCGGCGGGCCAGGGTGTTGTCGGCGCCCCGCTCCCACGGCTCGCCTCCCGATGTCAGGGTAGGGGTGGAGCCGCCGACGGCTGCAGCGAAGACCGGCGCCCATTCGTGTCCGGCGGCGGGCTCGTCGTCGACGACATTGACCATGCCGGCCGGCCAGTCGAGCGCCAGCAGCGTCGCCCGCGCCGCGTCCGCAACATGTACGAACGAGGCGATGCCGTCGGCGGCGACCAATTCACCCCGGCGGGCCTGCTCCCCGAGTAGACCATCGCGGCTGTACCAGGTGCCCGGCCCGTACAACAGCCCGAACCGCAGCACCACGTGGTCCGCGAGCTCACCGACCGTGGCCTCCAGCGCCCGGACGCCGTCCACGGTGTCGGCCCGCGGCTGTGCGTCGGTCGGATCTAGCGGGGTCGCCTCGGCCGCCGGGGTGCTGCCGGGCTCGTAGACCCAGGAGATGGACTGCGCGATCATGCGCGTCACGCCGACGGCCTCGGCCGCCTCGACCAGACGGCGGGTTCCCTCGCGACGGATGCGGGAATTGGCGGCAAAGTCCCGCTCCGACAGCGCCGTTAGCTGATGCATGATCACGTCCGGTTCCGCCTCCGCCACCAGCCGGTGGACGGCGGCACGGTCGAAGATGTCTCCCAGCACCCCGGTCGCGCCGATCGAGCGCAGCCAGGCCGCGCCAGGCTCGGTCCTGGTAAGGCCGACGACCTCGTGCCCGGCCCGCAATAGCGCCGGTGTCAGCTCTCGCCCAATCGCGCCGGTTGCCCCGGCCAGAAATATCCGCATCTTCCCTCCTGACGATCTAGTTGAACCTATCGGCCATCGCAAAGTCTCCGTGGACGCGGTTATCAACCTCACAATCCCCGGCAGCCGCTCACCCACCGGTGGCCGGCTGTGGCAGCTTCAACGGGGACCGAGCCCGGGGAGACGACGTGTTGGCCAGACTGTTCCAGTTGCTGGCACTGGTGACCCTCGGGGCGTTATTGGCGACTCTTGCCGGTGTTCGCGACCTGGAGAATGCCGGTTGGTACGACGTGACTACCGCCTCCCTCCTCGCGATCGGCCTGTACGCCAGCACCTACGAAATCTCCCTGCTCGAGGCGCGGCGCAATCTCAAGGTGATCCTCGCTGCGGTCACCGTGGGCGTGCTCGCCAAGGCGGTACTGATCGGCGGCCTTATGGTGCTGCTGTTTCGCGATCCGCGGTTTTGGGTGTTGGGAATCGCGGTGGCGCAGATTGATCCGTTGTCGGTCTCGGCCCTGATGCGCGACTCGCGAATGTCGCAGCGGGCGAAGACGATCCTCGCGGCCTGGTCCTCCTTCGACGACCCGATGACGGTGCTGCTGGTGCTATATGTGCCTGCGCTTATTGGGCAACCCAAGCTGCCCTCGGCAACCCTGATTTCCGGGCTCGGAAACTGGGACTATCCGGTAAGCCTTGCGATCAACGTCGGATTCGCTCTCGCGGTGGGCGGACTGTGGTGGTTGGCCCGCCGCAAATTGGCCAGCTCGCTTGTGGTGGCGATCGTCGGTTATCTCCTTGCGGTGCTGTCGTTTGCCGTCGCGGTCGGATTCCTGCTCATGTTGGAGTTGGCGCTGGCGGGGCTTCTGGTGCGGCCGCAGCGACTGGATAGATTGCTGTCGTGGATTGCCAGGTTTGCCTTCGCGGCCGCGACGCTGATCCTCGGTGTCCTGCTGACCGACGGGATAGATCTGGTACGGGGCGCGGCGCTAGGCACGGCCACATTCGTCGCCCAGCTGATCGTGGGTAGTGCGCTCACCCGTCGGCTGCCGCGCATGGACCGGCTGCACCTGGTATGTGCTCAGCAAAATGGGATCACCGCCATCATCTTGGCGTTGCTGCTGGAGCAGGTCTACCCCGGCACTGTTGGGGTTATCGCCCCCGCGATCATCACGACCAACGTCCTATACGTGCTTGCCAATAGGGCGGTGGATCGGCATCTCGCTCCGCTCATCCGAAGGTGAACGAGTAGGCCTGGATCTGCGGGCTCACCGACAGCGCAAGCCGGCCACTCTGTTCCGAGTTTCCGGAGATCAGGGTGTAGAGCCGGGGCGGCCCCGAGACCTGTATCGTCTTGGTTTGCGAACCGTCCTTATAGGTGACGGTTCCCTCGCCGCCGAGCACGATGTACACCTTGGAAGCCCGATACTCCAGCGCCAACCTGGCGTTTTCGCCCGCCGTGGACTGCTCCGCGCCTATCGTCCAGGTGCCGTCCAGCGCCACGGTGTCCCGCTTCTGGCTCTTCGGGAAGTGATACGCCTTGGGGTTGTCCGGCCCTATCTTTTCGCTCGCGAAGTTGGACCCGAGCTTGGTGTAGTTCAGATATGTCTCCGGCGTCCGATCCGCGACCAGGTTCGACTCCTTGACGTCACTCGGCTTCGGCAGCTTCTGATTCGGGTTCGCGTCCGTGAGCAATTTTTGAGTCAGCAGCTGTCGGATCATACTTTCCGTGCGGTCGTAGTTACCCTCGCCCAGGTGGAGATAACGGACCTGTCCCTTGGCGTCGATGAGGAATGCCGACGGCCAATACCGATTTCGGTAATTAGTCCAGGTGCCATAGTTGTTATCCACCGCGATGGGATAGGTGATGTTCAACCGGTTGGCGCCGTCTTTGATGTTGCCGAGGTCGCGCTCGAAGGAGAACTCGGGGGTGTGGACTCCGATGACCTCCAGGCCGGCGTCGTGATACGTCTTGTACCAGCCCTCGACGTGCGGCACGCTGCGCTGACAGTTGGCGCAGGAATAGGTCCAGAAGTCGAGCAGCACGACCTTGCCGCGCAGGCTCTGGAGGTCTATGCCCTTATCGCCCGGGGTGTTGAGCCACCCCGTGGCCTCGATGGGCTGCGCCTCACCGCAGTCATTTCGCAGCGTCTTCGCCCCGCTCGGGCAGTTGCCGAGCTTGGAGTTGCCGCCGTCGGTGAGCTTCGCCAGCTGTGGCCGCAGCGCGGGGTTGTCCTCCACCTTGTGCTGTAGGCCGCTGGTGTAGTTGGGCACCAGCCGCTGCACCGCGGCGGGCAGGTCGTAGGCCAGCGCCACCGCCAGCACGATCATGATGACTCCGGCGGCGATCCGGAGGCCCTTGGCCCGGGTCCGGAAGGCCTTGACCCGCTCCGACACCCCCCGGCCGGCCAGCGCGAACACCAGCAGCGGGGCGGTGGCGCCGATCGCGAAGGACAGCGTCAGCGCGACCGTAGAGATCCCGATGTGTCCGGTGGCGCCGGCGATGGTGATCGCGGCCAACACGGGACCGGCGCACGGCACGTACAGCAGGCCGAGGCCGAGACCGAGCACGAACGCTCCGCGGTCGCTGCCGCGCTGCCGCTGCGGAACCCAGGAGAACAGCCGCTCCAGCTGCCGCTCTATGGCGGGGAAGATAAGCCCGAGACCCACGAGAGTAAGTACTACTAGGCCGACAACCTTGAGGATGTTGTCCGGCAGGTTTAGCGCGTTAACGAGCAGCGAGCCGAGCAGCGTGAAGAAGGTAAAGCTCACCACTAAACCGGCGATGACGGCGTAGGGGCGGAGATTACGAGTCTTCTTGTGCTTAGCAGTTGTACTGCCCGCGCCGGCCGCGCTGCCCGCGCCGGTAGTGTCGTCGGAACCTCGCTCCGACTTTTCGGAGTCTTTGATCTGCGCTGTGTCGGCGCCGGCGATAAATATTACCGGGAGCATCGGAAGAATGCACGGCGATACCCCGGTAATCAGTCCGCCTACGAGACCGATCAATATGAGCGTAATCATCGTTATGAGCCAATCGATTCGGCCGAGATATGCCATGGGAGATGTCTTAGCAACGCGTCCACGTTGCCGGTAAAAAACACGGCGCTGGCCGTAATGGCCAGCGCCGTGCGTCAGCCAATTACTTATGCGGTGGGCATCAGAACACTGTCGATGATGTAGACAGTGGCGTTAGCCGTCTGCACGTTTCCGCACACGACCTTGGCGCTTCCGTTGACGGTGAAGTCGCTACCGCTACCGGAGACGGTGATTTCGCCA
>DATATO010000090.1:0-5568 GCA_036268755.1 Mycobacteriales bacterium
TCACCTCATTCCATCTGCCTTGGACAATTTCTGTCGTTTTTCCGTACACATACTTTCTGTCACGCGTTCCATCAGGTGTCGTAACCCACACGTAAGCCGCGTACCCGTTTCGATACGGATAAATAGAACCTTCGCCATTAAGCCTTTTACTCATAAGCCCCATCTACAATGCTTGATATGTATTCATCAACCCACTCAGGAAGAACCCGACGATATTTGCCGTCTTTGACTGACTTGATCTTTCCCATAGCTATCAAGATCTTTGTTTTTGACAGCCCGAATCCAAGCAATTCCGATACTTCCTTTGGCGAATACCACTTCTTCTGTAGCTGCATGTGAAATCTCCCTTCCTCGTGCTCCTCTCAATTGATTGCTAAGTCAGGTTTAAACAACCGTCGAGCGCGCGCGTTGTCGGCGGCTTGTCGGGCGAGTTCTGCGTCGGCGTTGGCTTCCCATCCGCTGCCCCGGTAGGCCCATTGGCGGAGCACAACAAGGCCGTCGCTGTTGCGGCCGTTTAGGGTTGGGATGTGGTGATTGTGCCGGGCAGCACGCAAAGACCCGAATGTGGTCGAGTAGGCGCGGCTTTTGGTGAGGAAGTGTCCGCCGAACCCGAGGCAGTGCGCCCAACGGCGCAACCGGTCATAGGGGCCAAGCCTCTGTGGGGTTGGCGTTGGTGGACTGGCGTCGGAGCTGCTGCCGCATGCAGGGCAGTGGCGGAGTCGCGTTCGACGCGGAGGATGACCATTTTGGCAGATCCAACGCTCCACTGACCCCTTAATTTCGTTATCCGGTTGGAAAATCTGTTCTATGAATTCATTCGGCAGCGGCCGCCCCAGTTGCCAGCAGGCCCCGATGAGCCGGCCGATGTGTGTGGGTGTGGTGAGTTGCTCGGCGCTGTCGTGGGTGAGCCGCCGAGCGTTCAGGCCTACGGCCTCGGTTCCTTTGGTGGCGTATTTGGCGAGGTAGCGCACGTAGTGGTCGCTAAGTTCGTCGTTTCCCACGCCTCGGCGTAGCGGCTGAATATCGAGCTGTTTGCCCCACCGAATATTCCAGCCATCGACCTTGTCGGGGTGCGGCGCCGTAATCACCGTCGTGTCCTGCGCGACCTCTCGAAGAAGCGCAGTCAGGAAGCCGGTATCGAGCCACGATGGCGGAGCAACCAAGGATTCTTTGTGGTCTCCGTCGAGGCGGATGATGGCGTGAAAATGGACCACTCCGCGTTTCTGGAACTCGGCGACTTTGGCATATCGGATCTTCGCGCCTGCCCGCGTGGTGAACCGTGCGAGTTTGTCTATGGTGCGTGACCACAATCGCCCGGCGAAATGGTTCCACACGATGTGGTGGTTGTAGTCGTAACACTGCGCACATAGCGAGTGCCCGAGCCTGGGGTCGTCGGCGTTGTGCCGGATCGTGCATGACATTAACCGGTCGTGAGGACACACTGGGTTGTCTCGTCTGGCCCGGCAGGGCAGCGGAACACACGTGCATGGTCCACGTCGGTTGCAGGCGTGGTGTTTCACGACCCGGGTATGTACTGGCCCGAAACTGGGTGCGGTGAATGTCGCGAACACCGCCGGATGTGTCGTGACGCTCGAGCTGACGCCCTTGCCTCCGGATAGTCCTGCCCGGATGAGTTGGTGGGCGTCGTAGCGGTAGGTGCGGGCACAGGCGGGGCATAGCGATGCGCGTCTCGTTCCGCAGGGCCTATACAACACCCCATCCGGTAGATTTGCGGTATCGAAATGCTCTATTACTTCGCCGGTGGCCTTGCTGGCGACGATGTGGTGTCCGGATAGCCGTATGGGTTGGGTGCATCCGCCGGCTTTCGCCGCATGCTGCATCCACGTACCAAAATTGCGGCTGGTGAGGCGGCGGATAGCGCCGTCGGCGTCACGAATAAACCGCCGCTGAACCGGTGACAGTGGCTGTTGAATGACCTCCCCATCCGGGAAGTGTTGTTTCAGCAGAGCTAGTGCTGCGTCGTGTTCAGCTTGGCCGGCGGTGTCTGCTTCTCGGGGAACGTAGCCGGTCAGACGTGAGATAACACCGGGGCCGAGAACGGCATCGAAATCTGTCTCATCCCATTCGTGCATGTCCCTGCTGTTTGATGCTGTCATGCGTCACCGTCCACAGCCGGTTCGCTGTCGCCGCTGCTGTCGGTGAGACGCTGTAACGATTCCCACGGCACCACGAGGTGCGCGCTATCCCTCGTAGCTTGTTCTGCTTCTTCGGCGCTGGTATAGACCGATCTCGTCCTGTGCCACAGTCCGTCGTCGGTGACCACAATGGCGACGCCCCGCATGCTGGTTTTAATCTCCGTCGCAGCGGCGGCGCCTTCGGGTGTGAGGTCGCCGAGCACCATGCGGGAGGTTTCGGGGTCATTGACCCGGTGACAAATCCGCCCACCCAGCTGCGCGCGTAACGCTGTTGCTCCTCGGCCGACATCGGACCCAAATCGCTGTCCCGCGACGATCAAATGAATGCCGGCTGCCCGGCCGAGCTGGGCGATCCGCAGTAGGTAGGTGGTGACGGCGTTGACGTGTTCTTTGTCCTCATCGGTGGCCACTAGATACAGTTCGGCGACTTCGTCGATGATGGTCACGATCGGCGTCGGACGATCAGACTCCGGCAACTCCCAAATATTGCGGACCCCGAGCAGGGAGCATTACGTCATGCGGTTCAGCAGGATCGTGACCAGGGCTTCGAGAACTTCCACACTCTCCCCGCGTGACGTCGCCAGCTTCGACAGCCTCGGCAAATACGGTCCGAGTTCGACGCCGGCTTTCAAGTCGATGCCGATCAGCGCCACACGTTGTTTCGCTAGCGCGACGATCAGCGCGTTAATCAGCGTGGATTTGCCGGATTGGGTGGCGCCGACAACTAGCCAATGCGGAATCGCCCGAAAATCGATGACCCACGGTTCGGCCGTTTCCAGCATCCCCACAGCCGCCTTGAGTAGCTCCGTTTCCGGTGGTGGTGCAACAACGGAGATGAGTGGATCGCGAACGGTGATGGATAGGCGGAGGTGGCCGGGTTCGACGTCGACCATCTGCACGCCGTGCACCTGCCAGGCGTGCGCCAGTTCCGAATAGATGTCTTCGATGTCGGATGGGGTTTGCCCCGGCAGCAGGGACAGCCAGATATAGAACCCGTAGCGATGCGCCCTCGGGCTACCTAATTTTGGGTAGGAGATGATGGGTTGCCCGTTGGGGCCGACCCGATACGACACCCCCAAACCGCAGCCATCACACAACCGCGACCACGACGAATACGTCCGAATAAGCCGCAACGGGTAACCGACGCAAAACCAATACGAGGCTGGCCAGGCGCGTGCCCAGATTGCGGCGGCGATCAGCGGAAGGGAAGCTATGCATGCCACTACGGCAGCCATAAGTTGAATCGCGTCGGGCATGCATAACCTCCCTCCTCGCTGAATCTGGGCATAACGAACTAGAGGAACAAGGACACAACCGTGTCCCCGGCCTCTAGGTAGTGCCGATGAGTTATGCCGGCTTGCCGGCGGGCTTACTATCTACGGGCTTACCGGCGGTTTTCTCTGGCGCCCGCATGCCGTGCGCGGTCAGCGAGTACGCGACTTTCCATCGGCCCTGCATCACCTCGGTCGCGTACGGCCGAATCATCAGACCCTCAAACACCACCGGCCGAAACGGCAACCCCTCCAGCTGCGGTGGTAGCTCAGGCTCTTTTTCGCTAATGATTTTGACTTTCATCGCCTGCGCAGTGCCCCGGGCTTCCTCGTCCGGATCGTGCACCATCACCTGCCACAACGGATGCCCCGTCGCCTCATCCACCGTCTGCGGACCAGGTTTCCCGTCCACATACGACGAAATTGGTGTAACCGCCGACGTCACAAAACAACCTGCCGGGAACACGTTCTCGAACGGCACCGGCATCGGCAAAACAACAGTCATACAACCTCCTCATAACAGGCACCGGATCGAGTCGGTGCGATGAATAAACAGACACATAAAACGGATCAGAAGCGGCCCCGGCCCGATCGCCCGAAACGCTCACGCAACCAGCTCAAATCACCGCGCAGGCTGCCATAGCCGCCGTCGACGTCATCGACCCGGTCCTGTAGCCGCACAACTTTTATCCACAGCCGACACCCGACATATAGCCAAAAAGCATTGAAAAGTAGCAGAATGAACACCCCAACCTCCTTCTTCTCGTGTGCTGAGCAAATCGCAGCAACTTCTCTAGTTCCACGAGAAATCTGGAGCAAAAACAGTGACAAAACCGGTCCGAAACTGGTCCGATATTGGTCCCAAACAGGTAATAGCGGTATGTATATCCATCGACAGCACTCCGTGAGAGGACTTTCGTGGCACCGGCGCCCAACGCTCAGCCCACCTATAGACAGGCATCCGACACCAACCAACTCATGACCGAAATTGCGCTCGTGCGACGTCGGGGAATCGCCCGCATCGAAACGCATGATCCCCGACGGACACCGCTGGACCTACCTGTGCTGGCTGAGCTTGGGGAGCGTTATGCACCGGGGAAAAGCCTCACCGAGGCCGTGAAAGGCCTCGTCACGTCCGCGATTGAGACACTCCCCGACGGTCTTACCCGCACAACGGCAATTAGGCTGTACGGGCTCGATCGCGATGGCTTTTACGCTCCCACGCCGGGACAGTGGCGCAAAGAGGCCTGCATCCTCAACGCGACAAGTGACGAGAACTTCCGTAAATCCATTGAGTCGAATCTGGTCGCACATCTAGCTCGGGCCATGTTCACCATCACGGCAGAAACCCGTCAAGGCGCATCTGTCGAGCAGTCTTCCCCCGTCGGGACATGTGGGACACCGGGTTTTATCGCCAGCTACATCTGGCGCACCGAACACGGCGATGCCTTCGACCAACTGCTCGAGCAGGGGCATGACACGATTCTGCTGCTCGGCCAAACCGGCATGGGTAAATCACGGCTCGCCGATGACCTGGTTTACCGGCACGCAACTAATCCCGAAGAAGTGGTGTGGCTGCGTCGCGTCACCGAAAACACGTACTTGCGGGACCTTCACGCGGCCTGTGCTCAACGCGGCATTGCTACACCGCATAGCGATGAACACAAAATGCTGCTTGCTGCCTTAGTTCAGTCCGAGCACGCTCCAGAGTTTGTCGTCATTGACGCTGTTACCTGGGCCGATGACCTGAAAAAGATGTTGCCCACCGCCACACACAGCACCATCGTCGCCGTTTCCTGGGCCAAAACGACGGACCTCAAACGCTGCGGCATCATCCGCGTCGGGCCCTTTACCGACGAACAAACCCGACAGCTGCTGACCCTACGAAGCCCGCGGCTCAGCGACTCCGACCGTGACCTGCTCCAAGCCTGCCTCTACGGTCATCCGGCCGTCATCGCCAGCGTCTGCGAGTTGATCAACTCTGGAGCCCTCACCGCCCACGACGTTCACACAGCTCTCGCGCAGGGTGCCCCGGAGTTCCTCTCCCATATCAATGTCGGCCGTAAATACACCCTCGGCGGCAACCTTCAAACCCTCACGAGAGAACTCGAAACCCACCATCCGCTCGCCGCTGAACTCCT
>DATATO010000091.1:0-2843 GCA_036268755.1 Mycobacteriales bacterium
ACGGCTGCGGCACCTCGGACATGAAGTCCGGCGTAGCGGTGATGTTGCATGTAGCGGCCACTCTCGTTGACCCCGCCTACGACCTGACACTCGTGCTGTACGACCACGAGGAGGTGGCCTCGGAACTCAACGGCCTGGGGCGCATTGCCCGAACTCATCGATCGCTGTTGTCGGCTGACGCGGCGATCGTGCTCGAACCCACCGCCGGACAGATCGAAGCCGGCTGCCAGGGGGTTCTCCGGGTCCGGGTGCGTATCACCGGCTTCCGGGCGCATGCAGCCCGAAACTGGCTGGGCACCAACGCCATCCACGCTGCCGCGCCCGTGCTGACCCGGCTCGCCCAGTATGAGGCCCGCTCGGTCACCATCGACGGCTGCACCTATCGGGAGGGCCTTAGCGCGGTCGGTATCGCCGGCGGGGTCGCCAGCAATGTTATTCCGGATCGCTGCGACGTGGAGATCAGCTTCCGATATGCCCCGGATCGGGGCCGGGCCCAGGCGTTGGAGCACGTACGGGCTCTGTTTGCCGAGTACGAAGTCGCCGTGCTGGACGAGGCACCGGCCGCCCTGCCCGGTCTCGATTCCGAGCTCCTACAGCGGTTCGTTACGTCGGTGGATGCCCCCGTGGTCGCGAAATTCGGTTGGACCGATGTGGCGCGATTCGCCGAACTCGGCGTGCCCGCGCTGAACTACGGTCCCGGAGATCCGTCGATGGCGCATCAGCGGGCTGAGTGCGTGGATGTGCACGCCATCCGGCAGGCGACGGCGCGGCTGCGCCGGTTCCTCGAGAACCCAACCTCCGCGGAGTAACCTCGCTTACCCCCCAACTCGCCGCATCGAAGGATAGATACGGTAGGCGTCATGACCGCACAGCCACCCGACAACGTCAATCACCAGCAGCAGACCGCGCCTCAAGTCGAGGATCAGCCCCACGAGCGCGCCGAGCGCAAGCGCGGCCCCGTCACCCTGCGCGGCAACCAGGTTCCGTCGACGACCACCGATCAACGTCTGCTTGACGTGAATGAGCCGGCCGACTGGGTCCACACTGACCCGTGGCGGGTACTGCGGATTCAGTCGGAGTTCGTCGAGGGCTTCGGGGCGTTGGCCGAACTGGGACCCGGGGTGAGCGTGTTCGGCTCGGCCCGAACTAAGCCTGACAGCACGGACTACCGGACCGCGCAGGAGCTCGGCACGGCGCTTGTGCACGCCGGCTACGCGGTGATAACCGGCGGCGGCCCCGGTGTCATGGCGGCGGCAAACAAGGGAGCGCGGCTCGCCGACGGGGTGTCCGTCGGACTCGGGATCGAGCTTCCCTTCGAGCAGGGTCTCAACGAGTGGGTCGACGTCGGCATCCATTTCCGATATTTCTTCGCCCGCAAGACCATGTTTGTGAAGTATTCTCGCGCTTTTTGCGTGCTGCCCGGCGGCTTCGGCACTTTCGATGAGCTGTTCGAGGCCCTCACCCTGGTGCAGACTCATAAGGTGACCCGGTTCCCGGTGATTTTGATGGGAACTTCGTACTGGTCGGGCCTGATGGATTGGCTGCGCAGCACCATGCTTGCGAGCGGCAAGATCGACCCGGGCGACATGGATCTCATCCATCTGACGGACGATGTGGCCGAGGCCGTTGCGCTGATCGAGGCCGCGGACAAGCGCAACGGATTCAAGCCCGTGGCCCCACCCAAGGATGCATCGAGGCCGGTGGAGGCTTAGCGGGCGTCTCAGATTCTCCCCGTTCGACTCGGGCGAATAGGGTTAAGGCTATGGCTCACTTCGCGCTGATCGCCTTCGCGGTGGCGATCGTCTCCATGACAGGCTTCGGCGTCGTCGCCTATACCCTGGGTAGGGCATCTGGCCTATGGCATCCCGAGCCCGACGGATATGTGGCCCGCAGGTTGCCGCCGGAATGGGCAGCTGGCGGCGAAAACGCCGTCCTGACCTTCCCGACCGTCCTGCTCGGGTATGACAAGCACGCGGTGGACGCCATGGTAAATCGCCTGGGAACTGAGTTGACCGCGGCGGCGCTCCGGATCGGGGAGGCGCAGGCGCCTGCCGAGCGGAGTCCTCGAATTCGGGGGTCGGCTGCGCAGCGCAGTGGAGATACGGAAGAATTGCGATAGTGACGCTGACAGCCGAGAGGCCCGTCGTCGCGTCAAACTCAGATACCTGCTTGCGGACGTTTGCTAATCAGAACGAAAGTAGCCAAGTAATGCGGCCTTTTGACCTGGGAGTATTGGTTACTTTCGGGCTGGTTAGCAACGATTAGCTCAGTAGCCCCTAGACGAGGAGTGTAAGCATGGCGGCCATGAAGCCGCGGACCGGTGACGGCCCGCTTGAAGTCACCAAAGAGGGTCGCGGCATTGTGCTGCGCGTACCGCTGGAGGGTGGCGGCCGCCTCGTCGTGGAAATGTCGGCCGATGAGGCCGCCGGCCTACACGAAGAGCTGAGCAAGATCGTCGGTTAGTTACCTGCCTAGTGGTGAAGGTCGCGGTCATCGGTGCCGGCGTAATCGGTCTTGCCGCAACCTATGAGCTTGCCCGTCAGGGGGCGGAGGTTACCTGCTTCGAGGCGGAACAGCCGATGGCTGCCCGTTCGGCTGGAGACACCCGAATTTTCCGCGTCGCTCACCACAATCCACGACTCGTTGAGTGCGCGCAGCGATCGCGTCGGTTGTGGCATACCTGGGAAGAGCGCAGCGGCGATACCTTGATCGGGTCGGAGGGCGCCGTGGTGAGCGGTGCCAACGCGTCGCCGTGGTACGAGGCGATGCGCCAGGCGGCTGCCGACGTCGAGTTATTCGACGACAGCCGAGGGCTCGGCCTTCCGAGTAGCCACAGCGACGGG
>DATATO010000092.1:0-7425 GCA_036268755.1 Mycobacteriales bacterium
TCGTGGAGCAGGTCATCGAGCGGGAGCGGCCCGACGCGCTGCTCGCCACGCTGGGCGGCCAGACCGCGTTGAACATCGCTGTCGCCCTGCACGAGCGGGGCGTGCTCGAGCGGTACGGCGTGGAACTTATCGGCGCCAACATCGAGGCCATCGGACGCGGCGAGGATCGGCAGCAGTTCAAGGATTTGGTCGCCAGGATCGGCGCCGAGACTCCCCGCAGCCGGGTCTGTCGCTCGCTAGACGAGGTACTCGCGGCGGTAGACGAGCTGAACTATCCCGTGGTGGTCCGTCCTAGCTTCACCATGGGCGGTTTGGGTTCCGGGCTGGCCCGCAACGAGCAACAGCTGCGAGCCATAGTTACCGCCGGTTTGGCGGCGAGCCCCACCGCCGAGGTGCTCATTGAAGAGAGCGTGCTCGGCTGGAAGGAATTTGAGCTCGAGCTGATGCGTGACCGCGCCGACAACGTGGTCGTGATCTGTTCCATCGAGAACATCGACGCCATGGGCGTGCACACCGGCGACTCGGTCACCGTGGCGCCGGCCATGACCTTGACCGACCGCGAATACCAGACCATGCGTGACGTCGGCATCGCCGTATTGCGCGAGGTGGGCGTGGACACCGGCGGCTGCAACATTCAGTTCGCCGTGCACCCCGAGACCGGTCGGTTGGTCGTCATCGAGATGAATCCGCGGGTGTCGCGTTCGTCGGCGCTCGCGTCCAAGGCCACCGGGTTCCCAATCGCGAAGGTAGCGGCGAAGCTCGCCATCGGCTACACGCTGAACGAAATCGACAACGACATCACCCAGGTTACCCCGGCGAGCTTTGAGCCGACCCTGGACTATGTCGTGGTCAAGGTGCCGCGGTTCGCCTTTGAGAAGTTCCCGGGCGCCGACGCCGAGCTCACCACCACCATGAAGTCGGTCGGCGAGGCGATGAGCTTCGGCCGATCCTTCGGCGAGGCGCTGCAGAAGGCGCTGCGCTCCACCGAGACCACTACCGGCGGCTTCTGGACCGGCACGCAGGCAGCGGACCCTGCTTCCGGGGACCTGGACAAGTTGCTCGGGGAGCTGCGGATTCCACACGACGGCCGGCTGCACACGGTCGAGCGCGCGCTGTGCGCCGGCGGGACGGTTGAGCAAGTACACGAGGCTTCCGCGATCGATCCATGGTTCATTCACCAGATTGCGCGGCTGGTTGAGCTGCGCAACGACATTGTTTCCGCGGGTGTGCTCGACGCAGCGCTGCTGCGGCAGGCCAAGCGGGCCGGGTTCTCCGACCGGCAGCTGGCCTCCCTGCGCCCGGAGTTCTCCGGCGAGGACGGCATCCGCCGGTTGCGCCACCGGCTGAATATTCGGCCGGTGTACAAAACTGTGGATACCTGTGCGGCCGAGTTCGCTGCCGCGACGCCGTACCACTACTCGGCGTACGAGGGCTCGCCCGACGCGGAGACCGAGGTGGTGCCCTCCGCCGCCCCTAAGGTGATGATTCTCGGCTCCGGCCCCAACCGCATCGGCCAGGGCATCGAGTTCGACTACTCCTGCGTGCACGCGGCGATGGCGCTGCGGCCGGCCGGCGGTGCTGCCGCCACCGCTTACGAGACCGTGATGGTCAACTGCAACCCCGAGACCGTATCCACCGATTACGACACCTCCGACCGGCTCTACTTCGAGCCGCTGACCTTCGAAGATGTTCTCGAAGTCTACCTAGCCGAGCACGAGAGCGGTCAGGTCGCCGGCGGGCCGGGCGTGGTGGGTGTGATCGTGCAGTTGGGCGGTCAGACCCCGCTCGGGCTCGCCGGGCGACTGCAGGCGGCCGGGGTGCCGATTGTCGGCACCTCGCCCGAGGCGATCGACAGGGCCGAGGACCGCGGCTCGTTCGGCCAGTTGCTGGCCGACGCGGGCCTGCCCGCGCCCGCCTACGGCCTGGCCACCTCGTTTGCCGACGCCAAGGCGATCGCTGAGAATATCGGCTATCCGGTATTGGTGCGTCCCTCCTATGTGCTCGGCGGCCGCGGCATGGAGATCGTTTATGACGACACGGATCTGGCGGACTACATCGAACGTGCGACCCATGTCAGCCCGGAGCATCCGGTGCTGGTGGATCGGTTCCTCGAAGACGCGATCGAGATCGACGTTGACGCGCTCTGCGACGGCGAGCAGGTCTACATCGGCGGCATCATGGAGCACATCGAGGAGGCGGGTATTCACTCCGGCGACTCCTCCTGCGCCTTGCCGCCGATCACGCTGGGCGCCTCCGACATCGTCCGGGTGCGGAGCCACACCGAGGCCATTGCCATGAACCTGGGCGTTCAGGGCCTGCTCAACGTGCAGTACGCACTCAAGGATGACGTGCTGTATGTGCTGGAGGCCAATCCGCGAGCCAGCCGGACGGTGCCGTTCGTCGCAAAGGCCACCGGTGTCCCACTGGCCAAAGCGGCGGCCCGGATCATGCTGGGTGCGACGATCGCCCAGCTGCGGGCCGCGGGCCTGCTCCGCGCCATCGGTGACGGCGGCGACGCGCCGGTCGGTACCCCCATCGCGGTGAAGCAGGCGGTGCTGCCGTTCCAGCGCTTCCGCACCGCCGAGGGCAAGGGCATCGACTCGCTGCTGGGACCCGAGATGAAGTCCACCGGTGAAGTGATGGGCCTCGACAGCGTGTTCGGCCGGGCATTTGCCAAGAGTCAGACCGCCGCCTACGGCTCGCTGCCGATCAAGGGCCGGGTCTTCGTCTCGGTGGCCAACCACGATAAGCGCTCCATGGTGTTCCCGGTGAAGCGGCTGGCCGACCTCGGATTCGAGATTTTGGCCACCGTCGGAACGGCAACCGTGTTGCAACGTCACGGCATCTCCGCGACGGTGATCGGTAAGCACTCCGAGCGCGTCTCGGGCGGTGACCCGGACGTGGTGAGCCTTATCTCGAGCGGTCAGATCGATCTGATCATCAACACCCCGTACGGCACTGCCGGCCCACGGGTGGACGGCTACGAGATCAGGGGTGCGGCCGTGCTGGCCAAGGTGCCCTGCCTCACCACGGTGCAGGGCGCCGCGGCCGCCGTGATGGGTATTGAGGCGCAGATCCGGGGCGAGCTAGGGGTGCGGCCGCTCCAGCAGGTGCACGCCGCGCTATGGGATACCTATGGCCGGGCGTAATGTCAGATGACTTTGATGGTGAGGAGATCTTCCAACTCGGCTAGATCATCGGGGTTTCTGGTGTAGACCGTAGCGTTATGGGCGTGCGCGGTCGCGGCGATCAAGAGATCCATGACCCGAGCGCGTGGTTGCCGACCCACCTGCACCACCCGAGCGGCCAGCAGGCCATAGCTATCGGCGACCGCCTCGTCTACTGGCAAGGGGTCGAACCGGCGGGTGATGCCATTTAACCGAGCCAGGCGCTGGGCTCGGGCCTCGTTGCTTTTTGCGACCAACACCCCGAACTGCAGCTCGGCGATACTCACGATACTGATAGCGAGTTTTCCCGGGAGCGGGGTGATGTCCTTGGCGATGAGGATGCTGGTATCGAGAAGGCCTTGACTCACTGCCGCGTCCATGGATCAGTCAACTGCCCATCCAGGAGGTCGCGATCGTGCGCCCAATCAGGGTCCGTCGGTCCCGCGAATAGGTCCGCGATCTCATCCCACCGCCGCCACGTGTTCGAACCCATTGGTCCCAACACAGCGGCCGGCCGGCCGGAGACAGTGATGGTCACCTGCTCCCCGGCCTCAGCGCGGCGCACTAACTCACTTGCCTGCTGACGCATCTCCCGCAACCCGACCTCACTCATAACGCTAACGGTAGCACAAGTGCTACGCGCCCTATGAGGTGCAGAAACCTTGAGAATGGACGACCTTAGGGCTGTTGGCGCTCTGAGCGCGAGGTTAACTCGTTCCGGAGGCTGGCTGCGAGCAACCGGTCAATAACCGACAAAGGTAGGAGCCTACTGGCTTGCCGGGTCTTCACACCTGCACGACGGTAAGGCCTGCGACTCCTTCAAGCGGCTGGAAATCGTCATCTTGGCTAAACAAAGTAAGCCCGTGGGCGGCTGCGGACGCCGCGATCCATAGATCATTCACATTGACCCGCCGCCCGTTTTCGGCTAGGTGTACCCGCAGCCGAGCCCAGACTTGCGCGACCTTGTCGTCGATGGGAAAAGAAATAACATCACTGATGGAGTTAAGCGTTGCCAGCCGAGCGGCACGACTTTCCACGTTCGGCGCGGCTAGTACTCCAGCATGCAGCTCGGCAATGGTGATGACAGAGATTGCCGATTCGTCGGGAAGAAGTTCTTCATCAAGCCGCCGGCGGTTCTCGGCCGCTATGAACACGCTGGTATCTAGCAGACCTCGGGAGGTCATAGAATCGGACCTAGATCGTCTGTGGTGTCCGGCGTCAATCTCGCCAGGTCTTCTCGTAACCCGGGGTCGGCCTGTGAGATCCGCAGTATTTTCACTAGGTCAGCGTGGCCAAGCCAGGTTTTTCTCCCGCGTTGCAACGGGATAAGCGCCGCGACTTGTCGCCCATGCACGGTGACGACGGCCTCTTCGCCATGATCTACTCGATTGAGCACGCTAGCGGTGTTATTCCGAAGCTCGCGACTGCTCACCTTAAACATGCTACGAATGTATCACCCGGTCTCACCTCCGGGCCGAATCACCTAAGGCGTATAGCAAGCAAAGGAGCTCGTATGACCGTTGGACCTTTCGGAGAGCGCCTGGAGCGCGCCATGGCCGCACGGGGACCGCTCTGTGTGGGCATCGATCCCCACGCGGCACTGCTGCGCGCCTGGGGATTCGACGATGACGTTGCCGGCCTGGAGCGTTG
Source organism: Mycobacteriales bacterium (assembly GCA_036268755.1). Classification (GTDB taxonomy): domain Bacteria; phylum Actinomycetota; class Actinomycetes; order Mycobacteriales; family QHCE01; genus DATATO01. The sequence continues at coordinate 4,818 of DATATO010000092.1, forward strand.
GACTCGAACCGCCGTCGAGGCGCTAGCCGGCACGGTGGCCGCGGTGAAGCCGCAGTCGGCGTTCTTCGAGCGGTTCGGTAGCCGCGGTGTCGCGGTGTTGGAAACGGTGATCGCCGAGACCAAAGCCGCGGGCGCGCTGGTCATCGGCGACGTCAAGCGCAGCGACATTGGCAGCACCATGGACGCCTATGCCCAAGCCTATCTCGATCCGACCAGCCCGCTCGGCTGCGACGCCATGACGGTGAGCCCGTATCTGGGCGTCGGCGCGCTGCGATCCACCTTCGACTATGCGCGAAAACACGGGAACGGCGTCTTCGTGTTGGTGTTGACCTCCAATCCGGAGGGGCGCGAAGTCCAGGACGCCCGGGTGGGCTCGGGCACCCTCGCGCAACACGTTATCGACCAGATCGGCGCCTACAATATCGAATGTGCAACAGAACCGGACAGTCTTGGATCAATCGGTGCTGTTATCGGCGCCACAATTGGACGCACCGATCACGCGTTTTCTCGGTTGCACGGCCCATTTTTGGCCCCTGGACTGGGTGCCCAGGGCGCAACTGCCGCTGACCTGCCGGTAGTGTTTGGTCCGCAGCTGCGTGCGGTACTGCCAACCGTTTCGCGTACGGTGCTGCAAGCGGGGCCGAATGCGGTCGCGTTACAGCAGGCGGCGGTGCGGGAAATAGCGGCATGTGCGTCAGCACGTGACCAGGTCGCGTCGTCGATAGCACGTCACTAGGTCCGGCTGCCACCAGTAGTTGGTCTAATGGCGATACGCGTAGTACACAACAGCGTTAGCCAACGGTTGGCCACAAGCTTGCCCGCGGTTAGCCATAAATTAATTCAACGGATGATTTGTTGAGGTGAACTGTGGCTTTACCCACCCTGAGCCCAGAGCAACGTGCGGCTGCTCTGCAGAAGGCTGCCGAGGCCCGCAAGGCCCGGGCGGCTGTCAAGGACAAGCTCAAGCACGGCGCCATGTCGCTGTCGGAGATCTTGAACTCGGCGGAGACCGATGAGGTCGTCGGCAAGATGAAGGTCTCTGCCGTGTTGGAAGCCCTTCCCGGCATTGGCAAGGTCCGCGCTCAGCAGACCATGACCAAGCTGAAGATCGCCGACAGCAGGCGTGTTCGTGGTTTGGGCGATAACCAAAAGCGTGCCCTGCTCGACGAATTCCCCGCCGGCAGCTGATCGTTCGACGTGGTTAGTCAGCAGTACGCCTCTTCCCCCGCCTCGCCTGCGCGAGCACGCCTGACGGTGCTTTCTGGTCCGTCAGGCGTGGGGAAGGGTCGAGTTGTTGCCGAGATCGGTCGCGATCACCCTGCGGTATGGATTTCGGTCTCGGTAACTACTCGAGCCGCGCGCGCCGGAGAAATAGACGGCGTGCATTACCACTTTGTCAGCGAGCCCGAATTCGATCGCATGATCGCCGCGGGCGAGCTGCTGGAGTGGGCGCAATACACCTCGGCGCGATACGGTACGCCCAGGGCACCGGTCGAGTGCAAGCTCGCCGAGGGTAAGCCGGTGCTTCTTGAGATCGACCTCGAGGGCGCGAGGCAGATAGTCCCGCTGATGCCGCAAGCAATCCTGGTTTTCCTGCGTCCTCCCTCCTGGGACGATCTCACTCACCGGCTGACCGGCCGCGGCACGGAAGACGCTGCGGCGATCGCCCGACGGCTCGAGCGAGCTCGAGCCGAAATGGACGCTGAGGGCGAATTCGACGTGACTATCGTCAATCATGCCGGGAAGGTGAGTGAGGCCGCCGTGCAGTTGCTAAGCTTGATAGAGGCTGCGGAGATACCGCTGGCCGACTCCCGCGCCGGGGTCGTTCACGGCGCTGTGTGAGCCAACGGCATTCCACCCCGGGTGCCGTTTACGTCATCGTCTGAGGCTGATCTTTCGTGTCCGGAACTGTTGCTGCTCCTATTGGAATCACCAACCCTCCCATCGACGAGTTGCTGGAGAAGGCTAGCTCGAAGTATGCGCTGGTCATCATCGGTGCTAAGCGCGCCCGCCAGATCAACTCCTACTACAGCCAACTGAGCGAGGGTCTGCTTGAGTACGTAGGGCCCGTCGTCGAGACCCGTCCGCAGGAGAAGGCGCTGTCCATCGCCCTGCGTGAGGTCAACGCAAATGCTTTGGTGTGCGAGCCCATTACGCCGGCAGAGTCGGCCGTGCCCGCCATCGGCTAGGTAGTTCAGTCAGCAACGTGCGAATCTAAGCTGGGTGCAATGAACGCCTCGCCTGCAACCGCCGCCAATATCGTTCTCGGTATCTCCGGCGGGATAGCCGCGTATAAGGCAGTCGAGCTGCTTCGCCTACTCACTTCTCGTGGCCATCGAGTGCGTGTTGTGCCTACCCGAAACGCGCTCCAGTTCGTCGGCGAGGCCACCTTGCGCGCGCTCTCGGGTCAGCCCGTGGCGGCCGAGGTGTTCGACGACGCGGACCTGATCGAGCATGTCCGGCTGGGTCGTGAGGCAGACCTTGTCATCGTCGCCCCGGCGACCGCCCACACGTTGGCCCGCGCCGCCCATGGTTTCGCCGACGACCTGCTCACCAACGTGCTGCTGACGGCACAATGCCCGGTGCTGTATGCCCCCGCGATGCACAC
>DATATO010000093.1:0-4512 GCA_036268755.1 Mycobacteriales bacterium
AACTATTTCGGCGGCGCCTCCGAGATTCCCGCAACATCCCGCCATTCGCGAGGAATTCGATCACCGGGTCTTGACGTTGCGCGCGAGAGACACCACGGCCAGATGGACCCGGTACGACGACGCCGCCGAGGAATGGGACAGAAGGATATCCGGCGCCGCCCATGCGCCACCTCCCTGCGCACGCCCGAAGGCACCCGGGCGGGGCAACGGTCCCAGGCATTTACGCCGGGGCACGCGGCGGAAGAAAATCTAATTTTGGTTAAAGTCCACTGAAATGCAACTTGGGGCGCTCGTCCTCCTTGTCTTCTATGAGCACCAATGTCAGATTTATGAAAATTTTTCCTAAAACCCTTGTGTTACTAAAGTCCCTTTTTATTAACTGTACGCGTGTGATGGATCACTCCTTATGCACCCGGCTCCCGGCCGTTGCAGGGAACAGACCGGGAGACGGCGAATGGAAGGTACGGATACATGCGTTTTCGTAAATTTGCTATAGCCATCGTCACAACCATGTTTGCCACCGGTATCGCCGTAGGGTCAGCCGGCGTGGCATCCGCAAATACCGACTACGACAACGCGGTCGTTGCCCAAGATGTCAGCACGACCGACAACAGCGGCTACGCCCTATGGGGTGATCGAGATCCGTCAGGCAAGTGCCAAGAGGACCAGCTGGTCGAGGACATTGTGGAGGCATTACTCGGCGGCGACGACGATCCGGCCTGCAACGATCCCGGGTATCTGGGTGGGTTACTGAACGAGGCCGGCGACTAACACAGAGCCAGCGCAGCGGCGGTGGGATGTGCGGGGGGCCGCCCACCGCCGCTTTCGCGTATCTCGAGCAGGAAATGTTATTGCTCGGGTACCGCGCGACGCAGTTCTTCGAGCCAGATTCGAGCAGACATGTCCGACGGCGCGCGCCAGTCGCCGCGCGGCGAGAGCGACCCTCCCGCCACTACCTTCGGGCCGTTGGGCAGGGCCGACCGCTTGAACTGACTGAAGCTATAGAAGCGCTGGACGAAAACCTCGAGCCACCGCCGGATCTCCGCAAGGGAGTAGGCGAGCCGACGCTCGGCGGGGTACCCGGGCGGCCATTCCCCGGATTTCGCGTCCCGCCACGCGTGCCAGGACAGGAACGCGATCTTCGAGGGGCGGAAGCCGTGGCGCAGCACATAGAACAGCGAGAAGTCCTGCAGCGAGTAGGGGCCAATCTTGGTCTCGCTGCTCTGCACTGTCCCGTCCTGGGCGGCGGGGACCAGCTCCGGGGTGATCTCGGTGTCCAGTACCGACTGCAGCGTTTCTCCGACCTCGTCTGCGAACTGCCCGGAGGCAATCACCCAACGGATCAGGTGCTGGATAAGGGTCTTAGGCACGCCCGCGTTGACGTTGTAGTGGGACATCTGGTCGCCCACCCCATAGGTGGACCAGCCCAGCGCCAGCTCGGAGAGGTCTCCCGTGCCGAGGACGATGCCGCCGCGCTGGTTGGCCGCCCGGAACAGGTAGTCGGTGCGCAGGCCCGCCTGCACGTTCTCGAACGTGACGTCATACACCGGCTCACCTTGTGAAAAGGGATGCCCCAGCTCGGTCAACATCAGCCGGGCCGTGTCGGTAATGTCTATCTCCGTGAAGGTCACGCCCAGTGCCTTGGCAAGCCGCAGCGCGTTGCCTTTGGTGTGATCGCTGGTGGCAAACCCGGGAAGGGTGAAGGCCAGAACGTCGCCGCGCGGGCGGCCCTGGCGATCCATCGCCTTCGCGGCCACGATCAACGCATGCGTGGAATCCAGTCCCCCAGAGATCCCAATGACAACCTTGGGCTGCCCGATGGCACGCAGCCGCTGCTCGAGCCCGGCGACCTGAATGCTGTAGGCCTCGTAGCAGTCCTGTTCAAGACGGATGGCGTTCGAAGGAACGAAGGGGAACCGTTCGATGCACCGTCGCAGGTCGATATCTCCCGTGGGCGCATCGAGCCGGAACGTGATCCGACGAAATGCGTCGACGTGATCGGCGTGATGGCGCCGATTGTAGTCAAAGGTGCCCATCCGCAGCCGTTCGGCGCGCAGGAGCTCTAGGTCCACGTCCGCGACCGAGCGGCGATCCCCCTGGGGGAAACGCTCCGTGTCGGCTAATAGGGCACCATTCTCCCAAATCATCGTCTGCCCATCCCAGGACAGATCGGTGCTGGACTCGCCCTCGCCGGCCGCCGCATAGACATAGGCAGCGAGGCACCGTGACGACGCGGACCGACACATCAAGCTTCGGTCCTCGGCGCGCCCGATAGTGATGGGACTGCCGGACAGATTGGCTAACACGGTGGCGCCGGCCAAGGTGGCCTCCGCGCTCGGCGGCACCGGGACCCACATGTCCTCGCATACCTCGACGTGCAGCACGAAACCCGTCACATCCTCGGCCTCGAACAGCAGGTCGGGACCGAACGGTGCCTCAATCCGGGAGACACCGAGGCGGATGGTCCCCCGGACGTCGTCGCCGGGCGCGAGCTGGCGCCGCTCGTAGAACTCACGATAGGTCGGCAGGTAGGACTTGGGCGCCACGCCCAGCACCCGCCCCCGATGGATGACCACGGCCGTGTTGTAGGCGCGGTGCCGATATCGCAGCGGCGCGCCTACCACCAACATCGGTAGTAACTCTGCGGAGGCGTCGACGATGTCCCGCAATGCCGCCTCGACCGCGTCGAGCAGGGCATCCTGCAGCAGAACGTCCTCGATCGAGTAGCCGGATAGGGTCAACTCGGGAAACACCGCCAACCCGACACCCTCGGCATGGCACTCTCGCGCCACTCGCAGCACCGACTCCGCGTTCGCTGCCGGGTCGGCGATCGAGGTACGGAGCGTACAGGCGGCCACCCGCAGGAAACCGTGGCTGTACACGGAGCGGAAATCCATCGACGAAACCATGCCCTTCTCCCAACGAGCGGCAGCGTGTGACACAACGTCTAGGGACAACTTGCCACACGTTGTCCGGAACACAAGCCTGCGCCCGATCAGTCAAGGCAATCTTCCGCCGACACAAGCTCGGCCCGCATGTTGCGTTGCATCATCTTCAATGCTGCCGCGCCGAGATCGGGATCGATATGGGCCACTGCGTCGGTCGGCACGCAAACATCGAAATGGCGGATATAGGCATCCAGCGCGCTATAAAGGATGCACTGTTCAGTTACCTGGCCTGCGAGAATCACGCGCGATGCGCCGAGCCTACGCAACAGATAGTCCAGGGAGGTGCTGTAGAACGCACTGTGTCGCACCTTGAGGAGAAACTTGCACTCGCTGGACGGGACTATCGGGGCTACCAGATCTCGCCGGTTTCCCTCGAGAGCGCGCCGGACAATATGGTCGCGATCGGTGGTGAAGTCACCATAATTGTCGTTGACGTAGATGAGATCTGTATCGTCTCGCCGTCGCGCCCGCCGTACGATATCCGCCAACGGCTCGATAATCCGGCCGACACTCGCGGCGAGGTCCTCCGCGTCGGCATGCCGATATGAGTTGAACATGTCCACGACGATCAATGCTGTATCGGTCACGCCAGAGCTCCAGTCCTTGTGACACTGCTCGAAATACCCCGAACTAGGGTTTCCATTCGTGGTTGAGCAGCTTCCTCGCGGGCACGATCGGCAATGTGCCTTGGCCATGTTGTCAGAGTCGACCGCTAGACTCCGATCCGTTGACCACTGTCGTAGCGTGATACTGAGCAGTTCGTTACTAAGTCAGCTCGAAAGTAGCTATATTTCCACGTCATGAGGCTGTGCTTGTCTAGCTACTTTCGTTCTGATTAGTAATCAATAGTGTCTCCGAACCCCTGCAAATCTCGGACCCAGACACCCCCTTCCGGGACGCCACCCACCGCGGACGGCCCCCGACGGTACGTTGACAACGCCCGTGCCCAATGTCCACCGTTCTACAACGAGAGCGAAGTATGTCTGCAGCCAATGGATCCAGGCGCCCGCTACGGTCACGATTCGGCCGTCGGTGGGTTGTCCTCCTCGCCGCGGGATTGAGCCTAGGGTTAGCCCTGACGGCCTGCAGCGGTCCGACATCCAGCGGCAGTTTTCACGGTCCGGGCCTGGTCATTGCGATCACCCCGGGCGCAACCGCCAACATCAATCCCCGGACGCCCATCCAGGTCAAGGCCACGGGCGGCACGCTCAGCGCGGTCACGGTGACGAGCCCCAGCGGCCACGGCATCGGCGGCGCGTTCGCCAACGACAAAACCTCGTGGAGCACCACCGACGTGCTCGGGTACGGCAAGACATACCAGGTGAGTGTGGCCGCGGTAGGTGGCAACGGCGAGAAGTTGACCAAAACCGCCACGCTGCACACCGTGACCCCGAAGGCGCAAATCTATCCGTCGGTAATCCCCAACCCGGGCAGCACCGACATCGGCGTGGGTCAGCCGCTAAGGGTGCAGTTCGACCACGACGTGCCGGACAAGGCGCTCGCCCAGAAGTTACTGAACGTCACCTCCGTGCCTTCCCAGCCGGGTGCCTGGTATTGGATCTCC
>DATATO010000094.1:0-2005 GCA_036268755.1 Mycobacteriales bacterium
CAATGGCGATCTCACTCTGGGCGAGAACGTTGCGGACCTTTCCGGCCTGACCATGGCGTTGCGGGCCTACCATCGTTCGCTGCACGGCCGTTCGGCGCCGAAGCTTGCCGGTTACTCGGGCGATCAGCGGTTCTTCCTCGGCTGGGCGCAGATATGGCGGATCAAGATGCGCGACGAGGCGCTCCGCTCGCAGCTGCTCACCGATCCGCACAGCCCCGGGAAGTATCGAGCCAACGGGGTGGCGAGCAACCTGTCGGAGTTCTACGACGCATTCGGGGTCAAACAGGGCGATAAGCTGTTCCGGCCGGCCGATCAGCGCGTCAGGATCTGGTAATTGAGGGCGTAGGCCCAGAAATTAGAATTCGCTTCGCATAGTGGAGGTCAGTATGTGGGCAGGAACGTGGCGAAATCAGTACGGCTCCACATTGGTCATCGTCGACGATGCCGACAATCGGATCCGCGGTACGTTTCGTACGGCGCTAAGTGACAGCGGTTTCGCTGGCGATCAGACCCCGGTGTCCGGTATTCACCTGGGTAACTGCGTCAATTTCGTATTTAGCCGCTCGGCCCCGACAGGTGACACCATCGCGTCATTTACCGGTCTGTTACGGGACGGAAAAATGGAGACGGTCTGGCACGTAGTAGCCGACTCGGCGGTTAAGCCGCCCCGTCCGGGGCGGCCTCCCGAGCTGATTCAGTTGCCATGGGCGCATGCGGTGCTGACGAATGTAGACACCTTCGAACGCATTCGGTAAGCCCAACTGGTTGGGTTACGGGGCCTGAGCCGGTAAAGCGGCACGCACGATCTCCAGCAGTTCGGCCACGTTCAGGCCGAGGCCCGCGGTGGCCGCCGCATACTGCCGGGCGGCCTGCTCGGCGCGGACGCGGCTCTGTTCTCCGGCCGCGCTGACGAAAGTCCCCGCCCTGCCTTTGGTCTCTACCAGTCCGGCCTCCTCCAGCTCCCGATACGCCCTCGCCACCGTGTTGGTTGCGAGCCCAAGCTCGGCTGCCAGGCCGCGGACCGTCGGCAGCCGGGTGCCCACTGCCAGAACGCCGTCGACAATCTGGCTAGCCAATTGCACGCGGACCTGTTCGTAGGGCGGCATCGACGGGGAAACGTCAAGCGTGATTCCCCGGCCACGGCGGGAGTCGACTATGTCGAGTGTCATATAAGGATTATGGCCGAGCCCATTCATCCCTGAGAATGTCCACAACGGAGGTCCATGATCATAATGGTAGTTCGTGGCCTTCTGTGCAGTAGCAGGCTGGAGGCAGTCGTGGTCACGTCGAGCGAGGCGTCTGCTCATCCGCGACTTCGAATCGCCGTGCTCGGCCCATGGCGGGCGTGACGCGACGGGACCTCGCAACGGTCGACGATCAGACTGGCTCGGAGGCGAAGATAGAGGTCCGCAGCCGGCTGGACGCCGGCTATCTCGCCACCGGCGACGGTGCTAGGGGGCGGGAACAGTTTGAGCTGACGCTGAGTCTTCTCGGTCCGGACGGTGACCCCTAAGGCGTGCCCCTGTGGTCGAGGGTTTGAGTTGCTGTTGAGTCATCGGTTCAGGGCGACCCGCGATGCGTGTGTATGGCGTAACTTCTTGTTTCCCGCGGATAATGAATGCCAACGGTGCCTCGATTGAGCACCAGGCCGGAGGTGATCGTGAGCGAGCCAAGTGCTTCGCCGCGGTTCCGAGTTGCTGTTCTCGGTCCGTTGCGGGTGTGGCGCGATGATGCCGAGGTCGGGTTGGGGCCGGTACGTCAGCAGGCGTTTTTTGCGGCCATGGTGTTGCGGCCGAATATCGCGGTGAGTCAGCGGGAACTACTCGAAGATGTATGGGGGCTTGAGCGGCCCGGCACCGGTGCAAAGGTGATCCCAGGCTACGTATACCGGCTGCGAAAATGCCTCCACGTCGTCGGGGGTGATATTTCGGATGGGTTGATTAGTAGCGACCGGTACGGCTATCGGTTCAGTAGCCGCGACACTTGGATGGATTCGGCGCAGATG
>DATATO010000095.1:0-11745 GCA_036268755.1 Mycobacteriales bacterium
TGCGTCCGAGCCGACGCCGGACGGCGCCTCGGTGCAGCTGCCGGGCGCTGCGACCAGGGTGGCCGTCGGGATCGGTGCGCTCGCGACGTTGGTGTTGGGTGTGGCTCCGTCGCCGCTACTCAACCTCGCCAGCGACGCGGCTGTCCCTGCCGTTGTCGAGCTCATCGGGGGCCGGGCTGCCGACGACGTCGCGCTTATGCGAGCATCGCATCAAGGGTCATCCGGCATGAGTGTTTGCTGCCGACGGTTGCCATCTAACTGGCTGAGGCAGGAGCTCCGGAAGTGTCCTTTAAGCGCGTGTTGTCGGGCCGTACGAGTCGCTGCCTAGGGGTCTACCCCTGACTATTGGAGTGCAGTATGCCGCGGGTTCCGGATGAGTTTCTTGAGTGTGTTGTCTACGTGTATGAATCTGTGGAAGATGCCCGTGGCGCGAGAAGAGGAGGTGGAACAGGTTTTCTCGTTCAATGGTTAGTTGATGACACTGTGAACTTAGCAGTCAATTACGTAGTTACGAACAGCCATGTTGCTAAAAAGGCTGAAGCCATTCGGGTAAACACAATCGATGGAGGAAACAATGTAATCTCAATCTCGCCGGAACAGTGGATTCACCACCAGGCAGGTGACGACATCGCTATCGCCCCGATTGGATTGTCACCGGATCGGTTCCGTTACAAAGTGCTTCCAGCAAGGTTTTTCTTAAACAAGGCCGAAATAGAAGAGCTCAATGTGGGGCCCGGTGACGATGTTTATTTTATGGGCCGATTCGTCACTCTTGACGGGAAGCAGCGGAATCAACCGGTAGTCCGGTTTGGCTCGATAGCAATGATGCCTGGCGAGCCGATACACCAGAAGGACAGGGAATTCGATCAGGAAAGCTTTCTCATCGAAGCTCGATCCTGGAGCGGATTCAGCGGGTCTCCGGTAATGTTGCATATCCCGCCCTTCAGTAACAGATTTAAGACCGGAAAGTTCGAGGCGGATGACCACGGGTTGAGAGCGGAGACCACCACGGCGCTGTTAGGAATCCATTGGGGCAGCATTTGTTTGGGCGGCGGACTCGTTACAAATACGGGATTCATCGCAGTGGTACCGGTCTGGAAGCTTTCAGAGCTGCTTGACTCTTCGGAGGTTGTAGACAGGCGTCGGGGTCTTGCCGAAGCAGTAGATTGACTTAAGGATGCTGCGTTGTTATTAAAGCGAGCAGCTTCGATATCAGGCCATAGCCGCCGTAGCGGGGCCCGAGAGCTACAGCGGACAAGTGAACTCCGTGACGTCCACGTCCGGGTTATTCGCGAGTGGCTCTCGCATCCCGGTAGAGGTGAATCCGAGCTTTTCGTAGAACCTTCTCGCCCGGTCGTTTCCGTCGGCAACACAGAGTTTAAGCAGGTTAGCACCGCTGTTTTTTGCCCAATCCTGAACGGCGGCTACCAGCTCCGCAGCTACACCGGCGCCTCGCCAGTCAGGATCCACCCACATCGACAACAGCTCTCGTCGATACTCGACATCGTCACGATGCATCCCGGCGGCTACACCAATTGGTCGATCGCCTACCAGGGCAACGAACCAGGCCGAGGTGATCAGTCGTGAACGCCAGTCCGCCTCAGTGAACGCGGATTCACGCTCGTGAGTTGAGCCGAAAGCCCGGGGTGCCTCATGCAAGGCGGCCAATCGCACGCCGCGAAGCAGGTCCCAATTATCTGAGTGAAGCCTGCGAATCTCGGCCATGACCTTCCTTCCGTAGTTGTGCGGAACGCCTTGGGCCCTGGCGGTGCCGCCATAATGTGTGCACGCCAACAGGGCCCCAGAGGCGAACGTACTGTAGTAGAGACTGCCGAATCCAAAGCTGGATGAATTTTCGGCGGCTGACAAGTGACGCCTGAAACGAGATCGATTCGATGTCCCAATGCCCGAGCCCGTTTCACCTGGTGAGATCGATTCAGATCGAGTTTACAAATTCGTCACATTTGATACCGCTGACCCACCGGATGCTTTAGCCTTCGTAACAATTCAGCGCACGGCGCCGTATAACCGGGGACCGATCATGACATCACAGCCGCAATCCCCACGCGGGCTTTATCACCCGTCGAACGAGCATGACGCGTGCGGCCTGGCCTTCGTGGTCGACATGGCCGCCCGCCGCAGCCATCGCATTGTCGAGCAGGGGCTGGACGCGTTGCGCCGGCTAGATCATCGGGGCGCCCGGGGAGCCGATCCAGATACCGGCGACGGTGCCGGAATCACACTGCAACTGCCCGACGCGTTCTTCCGCGCGGTCGCCCCGTTCAAGCTTCCGGCCGAGGGTCGCTACGCGACCGGTCTGGTGTTTCTGCCCACGACCGACCTCGAACGCGCCGCCGTCATCGGCTGCGTCGGCGAACTCGCGGCGCAGGAAAAGCTGCGGGTGTTGGGATGGCGCGAGGTCCCCACGGAGTCGACCGGGTTGGGCGTGGACGCCCGCGAGGCTATGCCGTCGATCGCCCAGATTTTTCTGGCCACCTACGAGGAGCAGGGCGCGCCGCTCACATGTCTTGCCCTCGACCGCCGGGCGTATCGGCTCCGAAAGCGAGCCGAGCGTGCCGCCCGCGGCCGGGGATGGTCACTGTATTTTCCGTCGCTGTCCGCCCGAACCTTCGTTTACAAGGGCATGCTCACCCCCGACCAGCTGGGGACCTACTATCCCGATCTGACCGATACCCGGCTGGTCAGCGCGATCGCGTTGGTGCATAGCCGGTTCTCCACCAACACGTTTCCCTCGTGGCCCCTGGCACACCCCTACCGATACCTTGCCCACAATGGCGAGTTCAACACCATCCGGGGCAATCGCAACTGGATGACCGCACGGGAGGCACTGCTGGCCACCGGGGCGATCGACGGTGAGCTGTCGGATCTGTTCCCGATCTGCGATCCCGACGGAAGCGACTCAGCGAGCTTCGATCAGGTCGTGGAGCTGCTGCATCTGGCCGGGCGGTCGCTTCCCCATGCCATGCTGATGACGATCCCGCCGGCGTGGGAGAACCACGACGATTTACCCGAAGCTTGGCGGGCGTTTCACCGATTCCACGCGGGTCTCACCGAACCGTGGGACGGGCCCGCCTGCGTAGCGTTCACCGATGGTGAACTCATCGGGGCGATGCTGGACCGCAACGGTTTCCGACCGGCGCGGTGGTGCCGTACCCGCGGCGGGACGGTGGTGCTCTCCAGCGAGGCGGGCGTGCTCGACCTGGACCCGGCGGATGTCGTCGAGAAGGGTCGGGTTGAACCGGGCCGGATGTTCGTGGTCGACACCCGGTTGGGTCGGATCGTTCCCGACGCCGAGCTCAAGGACACCCTCGCGGCTCAGCACCCCTACGCCGCCTGGCTCAAGGCCGGGATAGTGGAGGTTCCGACCGAACCCGCGGCGGTCGACGAGGAAACAGTGGTCCGGGAGGCGGACGAGTTACTGCGGGAGCAACGCTGTTTCGGTTACACCGAGGAAGAGCACAAACTCTCGCTACTGCCCATGGCGTTGAGCGGCGCTGAGCCGTTGACCTCCATGGGAACCGATACCCCGGTGGCCGTGCTGTCGGAGCGACCCCGGCTGTTGTTCGACTACTTCGTCCAACAGTTTGCCCAGGTCACGAATCCACCATTGGACTCGATTCGGGAAGGGTTGGTCACCAGCCTGACCGCTACGATCGGCCCGGAGGGGAATCTGCTCGAGGTGGGTCCCGGCAGCTGTCGCCGGATCGACGCCGCCTCCCCGGTTCTCGACAACAACGCCTGGGACCGGTTGTTCAGTACCAATGTCGTGTCCGGAAAGCCACGTTTTGCCGTCGAGCGATTGGTGGGGCTGTATCCCGTGCGTGACGGCGAGGCGGGTCTGCGCCGGCGGCTGGCGGAGATCTGCGAGCGTGCCGCCGCGGCGGTGCGGGCCGGCGTCCAGTTGCTCGTGCTCAGCGACCGGGACGGCACCGCGGAGCTGGCCCCGATCCCGTCGCTGCTGTTGATCTCGGCGGTGCACCACCACCTGGTGCGCGGGCGGTGCCGCGCTAGGACGGGACTCGTGGTGGAGTCCGGGGACTGCCGCTCCACCCACCACGCCGCGTTGCTGGTGGGCTTCGGCGCGGCCGCGATCAACCCCTACCTGGCGTGCGATGTGGTCGCCCGCGCCGCCCGCGACGGTGCCCTCGGCGACCTATCCGAGACCCAGGCCGCCCGCAACTACGCCCGGGCGATGGCCCAGGGCGTCCTGAAGATCATGTCCAAAATGGGAATCTCCACCGTAGCCTCGTACAGGGGGGCCCAGGCCTTCGAGGCAATTGGCCTGAACCACGACGTGATCGAGCGCTACTTCCCGTACACACCCGGCAGGATCAGCGGCGCCGGGCTGGATGTCCTCGCGGCCGAGGTCGCCGCCCGCCACGCCGTCGCCTGGCGCGCCCACCGGCCCGACCAGTTGCATCGCCGGCTGGAGGTCGGTGGGGAGTACCAGTGGCGGCGCGAGGGCGAGATCCACCTGTTCAACCCCGAGACGGTGTTTCTGCTCCAGCACGCTACCCGCAGCAAGCAGTATGACGTGTTCGCGCGCTACACCGCGGCGGTGGACGATCTGGCGCGTCGGGCCGGCTCGCTGCGGGGACTCCTCGAGTTGCGGGCGGGGTCGGGCCCTGCTGTCCCGCTGGAGGAGGTGGAGCCGGTCGAGAGCATTCTGCGGCGGTTCGCCACGGGTGCGATGAGCTATGGGGCCATCTCGGCCGAGGCCCACGAGACGCTGGCGATCGCAATGAATCGGCTCGGCGGCCGATCCAACAGCGGGGAGGGCGGCGAGGATTCCGAGCGACTGGGTGACCCGACGCGTCGGAGCAAGGTGAAACAAGTGGCCTCCGGGCGGTTCGGGGTTACCAGCGAATACCTGGTCGACGCCGAGGAGATCCAGATCAAGGTGGCCCAGGGCGCCAAGCCCGGCGAGGGCGGCCAGCTCCCGGGCGCCAAGGTATGGCCGTGGATCGCCCGTACCCGCCACTCTGTCCCGGGTGTCGGACTGATCTCACCCCCGCCGCATCACGACATTTACTCCATCGAAGACCTCGCTCAGCTGATCTATGACCTCAAGAGCGCCAACTCCTCGGCACGGATCAGCGTCAAGCTCGTGTCGGAAGCCGGCGTGGGTACGGTTGCCGCGGGGGTGGCCAAGGCGCACGCAGACGCGGTCCTGATCTCCGGCCACGATGGCGGCACGGGTGCCAGTCCGCTGAATTCGATCAAGCACGCCGGCACGCCCTGGGAGCTGGGGCTGGCCGAGACGCAACAGACGCTGCTGCTCAACCGGTTGCGCGATCGCATCACGGTGCAGGTGGACGGGCAGCTAAAGACCGGGCGGGATGTGGTGGTCGCGGCGTTGCTGGGCGCCGAGGAGTTCGGGTTCTCCACGGCGCCGCTGATTGTCTCCGGCTGCGTCATGATGCGGGTATGCCACCTGGACACCTGCCCCGTAGGCATCGCCACTCAGGATCCGCAGCTGCGCGAACGATTCACCGGAACCCCGGAATTCGTCGAGAATTTCTTCCGGTTCCTGGCCGCGGAGGTGCGCGAGTACCTAGCCCAACTGGGACTGCGGAGCCTTGACGAGGCGATCGGCCGGGTCGAACTCCTGGACATGCGTCCCGCCATAGAGCATTGGAAGGCGAACGGTCTCGACCTCGCTCCGATGCTGCTCTCGCCGGACTCGGATAGCTCTGTGCCTCGGCGCAAAACCCGGGAACAGGACCATGGAGTCGGGGAAAGCCTGGACACCGTGCTGTTGGGTGTCGCGGAACCCGCGCTCAGCTGCGGTCGTCCGGTCAGCGCCGGTGTCGCGATCCAGAACACCGACCGGGCGGTAGGAACTCGGCTCGGGCACGCCGTCACGAGCCGATACGGCGGCAAGGGCTTGCCCGACGACACCATCGACCTCGTCCTCACCGGAACCGCGGGGCAGTCGCTCGGGGCCTTCGCCCCTCGCGGCATCACCCTCCGACTGATCGGCGACGCCAACGACTACGTCGGAAAGGGGCTCTCGGGGGCCCGCGTCATTCTGCGGCCGGACCCCGCGAGCTCCTTCGCGGCCGAAGAAAATGTGATTGCCGGGAACGCCGTGCTGTACGGCGCCACCGCCGGCGAACTGTATTGCCGCGGTCAGGCCGGCGAGCGGTTTGCGGTGCGCAACTCCGGCGCCGTCGCGGTGGTCGAGGGGGTCGGAGATCACGGGTGCGAATATATGACCGGTGGCACTGTTGTCGTTCTCGGTCCCACCGGGCGCAACTTCGCCGCGGGCATGTCAGGTGGGGTGGCGTACGTCTACCGGCTTGATCCACACCGGGTGAACCGCGAGCTGGTAGAGCTGGCGCCGCTGTCTGCGGCCGACGCGGAACCGGTGCGAAAATGGTTGACCGGTCATGTTGTCGAAACCGAGTCTCCGGTGGCTCGCCGGATTCTCGAGCAGTGGCCGACCCAACGGACGCACATCACCCGAATCATGCCCCGGGAGTACCTCAAGATGACCGCGGTGATCGCCGGCGCCGAGGCGGCGGGTCACGATGTGGACACCGCGGTGATGGCGGCGGTGCGGCATGGCTGATCCGAGGGGTTTTCTGCGACACCCGCGGCATGAACCTGCCAAGCGGCCGGCGCAGCTTCGGGTGCTCGACTGGCGGGAGGTCTACCCTCCCGAGGACTCCAAGCTGATCCGGGATCAGGCTACCCGTTGCATGGACTGCGGTATCCCGTTCTGTCAGAGCGCCGGGGCCGGCTGTCCGCTGGGGAATCGGATTCCGAACTGGAACGATTTGGTGCGCGCCGGAGACTGGGCGGGGGCAAGCGAGGAGCTTCACGCGACCAACAACTTTCCCGAGTTCACTGGGAAGCTGTGCCCGGCACCGTGCGAATCGGCGTGCGTGTTGGGGATCGCGGACGATCCGGTGACGATCAAACATATCGAGGCCACCATCATCGAACAGGCTTTCGCTCGGGACCTGGTCCGGTCATTGCCTACCAAAATTTCATCGGGGCGGAGCGTCGGAATAGTTGGCTCCGGACCGACGGGATTGGCCGCCGCTCAGCAGCTGGCGCGCGCGGGGCATCGGGTAGTGGTGTACGAACGCGATGACGCCGTGGGCGGTCTGCTGCGGTACGGCATCCCGGACTTCAAGCTGGAGAAGCGCCACGTCGACCGTCGGGTCGCCCAGCTGCAGGCGGAAGGTGTTCGGTTCCTGACGGGCTGCGCGATCGGGGTCGATCTCGACGCCGGGCAGCTGCGGGCCGAGCACGACGCGGTGTTGTTGGCGTGCGGGGCGCTCACCGCTAGGGACGCTGAGCTTCCCGGTCGCGAGTTGACCGGGGTGTACCAGGCAATGGAGTACTTAGTCGGCGCGAATCGGTCGGTGAGCACCGGCCGGCCGACGCCCATCGATGTTGCCGGCGCCCGGGTAGCCATCATTGGCGGCGGCGACACGGCCGCCGACTGTTTAGGCGTCGCCCATCGCCAAGGCGCGGTGAGCGTTATACAACTCGACCGCTATCCGGAGCCGCCAGCTATCCGGGATGCCGTCCGTGATCCGTGGCCCAGCTGGCCATGGTTGCTGCGAACGTATCCTGTGCACGAAGAGGGCGGAACACGTGCCTTTGCGGCGGCGGCTGCCGCCTTTCTCGGCGACGAGGCCGGCGCGGTGCGGGCGATCGAGATAGCCGAAGTCCGGGTGCGCCGCACCGGAACGCAACGGATAGTGGAGCGGATACCGGGCACCGAGCAGGCGCTGCCCGTGGAGGTGGTGCTCCTGGCGATCGGTTTCGCCGGAACCGAAGCCGGTCCGCTGTTGCGGCAGCTCGGCATTGTCCGGTCGGCCGGGGGAGTGGTGGATTCGGGCCCTACATGGCAGACAAGTGCGCCAGGAGTGTTCGTGGCCGGAGACATGCGCCGGGGCGCTTCGCTCATCGTGTGGGCTATCGCCGAAGGCCGGTCCGCGGCCGCGGCGATCCACCGTTATCTAGGTGGAACTCCCGCGCTTCCTGCCCCGGTCATTCCGGACGAGGCGCTGCTCAAGGCTTAGCCATACCGTTGAGCGCACCCCTTGACACGTCGCCGCGGGCGACGTGTCAAGGTACTGAATACGCAGGGTATCTTCGGGGATAACGCCTTATGCGTCCTATAACGCGCCGCGGCCGGCTCGCAGTAGCAACATGGCCAGTTGCGCGCCGATCGGGCCGAGCTCGGTGTGAAACTTCTGAATGATCTGCTGTTCGCGGGAGAGCACGATCCGGGTTCCACCTGAAGCCATGCGCCGGGCACCTATTTCTTTGCTCACGCTGGAGCGTTCTCGCCAGAGCTGAATGAGCGCCGAGTCCAGCTCGTCGATGCGTTGCCGAAGCCGTTGAATATCGACAACCGTCGGATCGAGCGGTGGCTGCGTGGTCGGCAGCGACGAGGTATCGCTGGCTATGGTCTGCACTGTTTCCTCCGGGAATGCTGTCTGTGACCGTTCCGAGGAGGTAGCCGCCCCGGAAAAGGTTCCGTGGGCGATATGAACTCAGGCTTAGAGTCCTTCGGCCACCGGGAACCGGCGACGGAAAAAGTAGTAAGCCTGAACTGCCTGCATGCGTCCATGTTGCCACACGCATCCGGGTTCGGCTGCTTTGGGGCTTAAGGGTTTGTAGACCCCTCCGTGCAGAAACAATCGTATCCACCGTGCGGCCGTTAAGGCCATGCCGCAAATGACCGAGATTCGTCACTAACCCATAGACTCGGAAGTGCCATGAACTTTCCCTCGCGCACAGCCGCCGCCCTACTGCCCGAACTGCGCGTAGCCAGTTCATCCCCCGGCCCTGTCAAGTCTGAAGACCAAACACGGGTGCTCCTGCGCGGCCTCAACGACGCCCAGCGGGCCGCTGTGACGCACACCGGCTCGCCGCTACTGATCGTCGCCGGTGCCGGGTCGGGTAAGACCCAGGTGCTCACCCGTCGCATCGGCTACATACTTGCCGAGCAGCGGGCGCATCCCAGCGAGATTCTCGCGATTACCTTCACCAACAAGGCCGCCGCGGAGATGAAGGAGCGGGTGGCAGGCTTGGTCGGGCGCCGCGCCCGGTTCATGTGGGTGGCGACCTTCCATTCGGCGTGCGTTCGCATGCTGCGGGAGCAGGCCAAGAACATCGGCCTCAAGCCGAGTTTCTCCATTTATGACTCCGACGACTCGCAGCGATTGATCACGCTCGTCACCCGGGAACTGGAGCTCGACCCCAAGCGCTACCATGCCCGCTCGCTGGCCTCGGCGATCAGCAATCTCAAGAACGAGTTGATCGACACCGAGACCTGGGCGCAACGTGCGGAGAGCCCGTGGCAGAAGGTGATCTCGGACGTCTATAGCTCCTATCAGCGGTACCTGAGCCAGGCCAGTGCCCTGGACTTCGATGACCTAATCATGACCTGTGTGAACATGCTGCAGGCGTTCCCGAAGATCGCCCAGCACTACCGGCGCCGCTTTCGGCACATCCTCGTCGATGAGTACCAGGACACCAACCATGCACAGTATGTGCTGGTGAAGGAGCTGGTGGGCGCGCATAACGTGGGCAATGCCGCCGTGGCCGACCTGCCGCCCGGCGAGCTGTGCGTGGTGGGGGACGCTGACCAGTCGATCTATGCCTTTCGCGGCGCCACGATCCGCAACATCCTGGAGTTCGAGACCGACTATCCCGACGCGCGGTCGATCCTGCTGGAGCAGAACTACCGGTCCACCCAGAACATTCTCTCCGCCGCCAACGCGGTCATCGCACGCAACAGCGACCGCAAGCCCAAGAATTTGTGGTCAGACGCCGGCGACGGCGAGCAGATTGTCGGATATGTTGCCGACAGCGAACACGACGAGGCTGCGTGGATCGCCGCCGAAATCAACCGGCTGCGCGACGATCACGGGCAACGCCCGGGCGACACGGCTGTGTTCTACCGCACCAACGCCCAGTCCCGGGTCTTTGAGGAGGCGTTCATTCGCGCCGGGATCCCATACACCGTGGTGGGGGGTGTGCGGTTTTACGAGCGTAAGGAAGTGCGCGACCTCCTGGCCTACCTGCGTGCGCTGGCCAATCCCGACGACGAGGTGAGCGTGCGCCGCATCCTTAACACTCCGCGACGGGGGATCGGGGACCGCGCGCAGGCCTGCGTCACCGTGCTCGCCGACCGCGATCGTATCTCGTTCGGGCGGGCGCTCCGGCACGCGGCCGAGGCCCCGGGGATCAATAGCCGTGCGGTGAGCGCGATTGAGCAGTTCGTGACCCTAATGGATCAGCTCGCGCAGCGAGCTGTCACTGAGCCGCCGAGTGTTGTGCTCGAGGACATCCTGGTCAGCACCGGGTACCTCACCGAGTGGGAGAAAAGCTCCGACCCGCAGGACCAGGGGCGGGTCGAGAACGTTCAGGAGCTGGTCAGCGTCGCCCGCGAGTTCTCCGAACAGCAGGCGCTGGCCCGACTGAGCGAAGCCCTCGAGGAAGATGCCGCCGAGACTGCCGACGCGGCAGCCGGTGTTCCGGTAGACGAACCGGTCGAGTCCAGCCCCTTGTTGGAGTTCCTGGAGCGGGTCGCGCTCGTCGCGGACGCCGACTCGGTGCCCTCCACGGGTGGGGACGGCGGCGACGAGGAGAACGAGGGCACAGTGACCCTCATGACGTTGCATACCGCAAAGGGCCTCGAGTTCGACGCCGTCTTCCTGAGCGGGATGGAGCACGGCATCTTCCCGCACGAGCGCTCGCTGGGGGAGCCGGCGGAGCTTGAGGAGGAGCGGCGGCTGGCATATGTGGGGATTACCCGCGCTCGGCAGCGGTTGTATCTTTCGCGGGCCTTCACGCGCAGTGCCTGGGGTCAACCGCAGTACTACCCTGGGTCGTGTTTTCTCGAGGAAGTCCCGGGACATCTGCTGCGCTGGGAGCGACAGGCGCCGGAGGACCCTCGGCGACTGTTGTCCAGCTGGGAGGGCAGCGATTCGGTGATCGGCGGCCAGTCGCAGTCCTCGCCCTATAGCGGGGCTCGGTATCAGGCCCGAGCCCCGCGTCCTCTCTCCCGCACCCGCGCTCCGTCGTCTCGCCGCAGTGGGCCGCCGCCGTCCTTCGTGCTGGGGGATCGAGTCAACCACGACGCCCACGGTATGGGAACGGTCGTGGAACTGCGCGGCGAGGCGGAGAAGGCTCAGGCGGGTGTCGACTTTGGCGACGGTGTAGTGCGATGGTTCGTGCTGCGATTCGCGCCGCTGGAGAAGTTGTAGCGTTTGGAAGGCGCTGGCCGTAAGCGCCAGGTCCCCGGGGGGAGGCTCACGCCTGCGGCCAGCGCCGGCATCTGTCACACCGGTCATCGTCACGGTGCGGCGGATGCGGTCTCTGTGCGCTGCGGCGACAAGGTTGGTTGAAGGTCGACTGCCGGTCAACAGTTAGTTCTATTGTGCGCCTTTTCCTAGTACATCGCGTGCATGCACCCCCAACAAGGCCCAAAGGTGGGGGAAATCGGGGGAATTGGGGGTGAGACGGCCCGAGGGGAGTTATGTTCAAGGCTTCGGTGCGTAATCCTTAGGAAGTCGTATGACGCCAAATTCCACTCTGAGATGGCTACGAATCAGCAGGGGATGGACCCGTGAAGATCTCGCGACGCGGGTCGGTTTCAGCTCGGACACCATCAAGGATTGGGAGCGAGGCAGGACAAGCTGCCCGCACCCCGGGAGTTTGGCCGCGTTGGCGGCAACGCTAGCGGTGGGC
>DATATO010000096.1:0-6945 GCA_036268755.1 Mycobacteriales bacterium
TAACAAAACAATCAATTAACGGTTGCTACCGAAAACCCCACAACCCCACAACACCCAAAGGCATCACAACGCTACAGAGCCCAAACGGCACACAACAAAACACTAAACACTGTTGAGTTCTCAAACAACACCACACACCACTTCGCCTCGCTAAAGGCGGAGATGGGGTATATCGACTTATGGTCGTACTATGCGATCACCTTGTGCTATCTCGGTAATCCGCTTTTGCGACCCGGCGATGGCACAAGTATATGCATGCTCATTGTGGGGCGCTACGGGTGGGTCGACCTGAGCCCCGAAGGGGACCCGAAGCACCTGCTCAACGAGCAGATCGCGCCGCCCTAGACTGTGCACGTGACGGAGAGTAGAGAGTCAGCGGCACAGCTGCGCCGTGGAGTACTGCAAGAGATCGGCACCTTACGGACAGTGTTGCTCCATAGACCGGGGGCCGAGCTAGAGCGACTTACTCCCCGCAACAACGTGAGCCTCTTGTTTGACGGACTCCCCTGGCTATCTCGGGCACAGGAGGAACACGATCAATTTGCTCATGAGCTTCGCCGGCGAGACGTCACAGTGGTTTACGTCGAGGACCTGCTCACACAGGTGCTGTCCGACTCAGACACTCGAGAGGAAGCAATCTCCGCGATCGCGAAACTTCCAGGATTAGGTGTGGCGCTACGTCATACTCTCACCAATTACTTAGGTGACTTGGGCCCCGCGGAGCTTGCGTACCGCCTGATTGCCGGGCTGGCCCCCGAGGAGCTAACGGCAAGTGCGGGCCTAGTGCGACGCCTGATGGATCCGGATGCGTTCATCATCGACCCGCTTCCCAACTTGCTCTTTACGCGAGACTCGAGTTTTCGCGTGGGAGAACATGTCGGATTCGGCAACTTCGCTATGCCGGCAAGAAGGCGGGAGGCATACCTGCTGCAACTTCTCTATAGGTGCCACCCCCGCTTTGAGGGCGTGTCGGAGTTACTCGAGCCCACCGGTGAGCTGATTGAGGGTGGCGACGTATTGCTGCTCGCCCCCGGAGTCGTGGCGATCGGGGTGGGAGAACGCACCACGGCGGCTGGGGCGGAACGAATAGCCATGGCCCTGTTAGAGGCCGGCGAATGCCACACGGTGCTGGCCGTTCCCATCGCTGCGCGCAGAACCACGATGCATCTCGACACCATCGCCACCCTGGTGGATCACAACACGGTCGTGGCCGATGCCCAAATCATCGATGCACTTGTTGCCTATCCCATCCGGTTGAAGGGTCGGGTGCATGCTTCCGACTCGGCCGAACTATCGGTGGGCGATCCCACCCCGCTGTTGGAGGCCGCCCGGCAAGCTATGGGCGTAGACGAGCTTCGGGTGGTGAACACCGGTCTCGCTCGAACTATCGCGGAAAGGGAACAGTGGGAGGACGGAAACAACACGCTCTGCCTACGGCCTGGGGTCGTTATTGCCTATGACCGAAACGTGCACACAAACGCGCGTCTGGAAGAGGCGGGCGTCGAAGTTATTGCCATTCCGGGGCGAGAACTCAGTAGCGGACGCGGCGGGCCCCGTTGTATGTCCTGCCCGATCGACCGGGACGTCGATTAGTGCTCCGGTCTCTCCGGACGTTACTACCGGCGTTTTGTGACGCAATGCCCCTTGAACCCAAGGGCCGCCGCAATTAGTCACAACCATCCGGAATGCCCGCGCTGAGCATGGATAGCTGCCGCCTTACTCGAGCAGGGTGGTTCGTAATGATCGCGTCCACACCGAGCTGGGCCATCGCGGTCACGTCGTCCGGCTTGTCCACCGTCCACACATAGACCTGGCGACCGGCGCGGTGTGCGCGCGCCACGTATTCCGGCCGATATCGCAGCGCCCCGAGCCATGGCCCCACAATGGGAATCTCGCCGGCGCCGGCGAGAGTGAGATTTCTACGCCCATGAGGTGGAATGGCGATGAACAGCTGAACTCGAGGCAATTTAGGGGCCAATAACCGCATCCGCCGCAGCGCGGGGGGCGACTTCGACATCACGATAACAGGGGATTCCTGCCCAGGTTCCGGGCTATGCAAACCGAAATGCTCGAGTTCGGACACCAGGGCATGCTCGATTTCTCCCCGAAACCGGCTCGGGTGCTTCGTCTCGATCAACAACCGAAGCCCGGGACCCGTGTCCACGAACAGCTCCAACAGCCGGCGCAGGGTGAGCACTCCGGTCTCGCCCTTCGGCGTCGGATATGCCCAGCCGGGCTTCCACGAAACGAAGTCGAGTCGCTGCAATTCGATAAGCTCGCGTCTCGCCACCGCGCCCTTCCCATTGGAGGTGCGCCTCAATCGACGGTCATGCACGCAGACCAGATGGCCATCCTGGGTCATACGGACGTCGCATTCCCAACCGTCCGCGCCACCGGTCAATGCCTGCTGATAGGCGACAAGGGTGTGCTCAGGCGCCGAGCCCGAGGCACCCCGATGCGCTATCACCAGCGGAATGTGTGACGTCATCGCTAAACGGGATTATCGGCCGCTGGTGACGTTATTCGGCGGGTACTTGAGCAAATAATCTGGCATGGTGTCGTTATTGATGGCATCACCCAACTCCTTCGCCGCGGCCGCATCGGCGAACTCGTAAGAGACCCCGCCAATCTTGCGACCAGGCTCCATCTTCAACCCCATGAAGGTGGCGTCGCCGGGACTAAGCCCCTTGAGTGCGAGCGCCATGTCTTGAACCGGCATGCTCTGATCGACGGTTATGTTGCTGGTTACTACGCGCAACAGCTTGTCGAGTTTGAGCGGGTTGGTCACTACGTGAGTCTGGGTGATCCGGTTCATCAGGGCAAACACAAATTGCTGCTGTCGCTTCTGTCGATCGTAGTCGCCGTTCAGTAGACCGTAGCGCTGCCGCACGTAGGCCTCGGCGGTCTTGCCGTCAAGATGCTGCGGACCGGCTTGAAAAACTATCTTGGTCCGCGGATCCTGGACCTGCTTATCGATGACTACGTCCACTCCGCCGACGGCATCGGTGAGCTCTCTGACCGCCTTGAAGTGAACGATGACCGGATAGTCGATCGTCACTCCCATGAGCTTGTTAATGGTAGACACCAGCAGCGGAGCACCGCCGAAGAAGTACGCGGCGTTGATCTTGTCCTTGCCGCCCTTGAACTTGCCGTCGGCCGAGGGTGGGATCTCAATGTCGGTGTCGCGGGGGATCGAGACGACATACGCCTTCGACTTATCCTGCGGAATGTGCACCAGCATGATGGTGTCGGATCGCTCGCCCTTGACAGAGGCCGTACGGCTGCTTGGGTCGTTGGGGTCGTAGTCCTCAGGGGTTCGCTTATCGGTTCCGATGATGAGAAAGTTCAGCGGGAACTTAACGTTCTTGCCCTGATTCTCTTTGCGGTTATTACCCAGCAGGTCCGCACGCTTAATGTTCTTGTCGTAGCGCTGCTCTAAGAAAAGGTGACCGCCGTAGGCAAGCGAGGCCATCACGATGAAGACGGACCCAAAGATCACGCAGAGGCGAGCCCAAAGCGGGGACTTGGGCTTCTTTGGCTTCTTGTCTTTCGACTTCGCGTGCCGAAACTCGAAGGAATCGGGCCGCTGAGCTCGGTATGCCTCGGGAATGTCGAACGTCTCCGTATGTCTGCCCATTATGACCTGGCTGTTGTTATATCACGGTACGCGAGGAGCGCAAGAAACTAAGAAATCATTCACAGCCTTCACCTCACGCGCACGAAAATGGCATCCGACAAGGCCAAGATGGGAGTCACCTAGTTTCCAGTTACGGCGTTACCCACCGGGTTCTTGCTTAGCCAGTTCGGCATATCGTCCCGCACGATCGAATGGAACAGGTTACTCGACGCCCCCATATTGGCGATCACCACACTCTGACCACCCTTAGTTTCCGTGCCACTGACCGGCATGGTTATGAAGGTGATGTCTTCCGAACGAATATTCCTCAGCTGTACTGCCGTATCGGTCAACGAGAACTTACGATCCGCCGTGACTGAATCCGCGGCTGCCTCAAGGAAGGCCTTCATTTTACCAGGATTGGTAAGGGTTCCGGTGTCCGTTGCCTTGGTCATGACGGCGCGCAGAAAAATATGCTGCCGCTGAATTCGATCGAAATCCCCGCGCGGCAGGCCATAACGCTGACGCACATAGTCTAAGGCGGCGTCGCCATTCAGATGATTCATACCCTGGGTAAACACCCGCTTGCTCCGAGGATCGGTGACGGTCTTATCGACCTGGACATCCACCCCGTCCAGCTTGTTGACCACCTTTTTGAAACCCGCAAAGTCGATCTTAAGCACGTGATCGATCTTGACCCCCGTGAACCGTTCCACGGTGCTGATTGCCAGCGAGAGGCCGCCCCACGAGTTAGCGGCGTTGATTTTGGCGTATCTACCGCCGTTGCCGCTCTTGTCGCGCGGGACATAAACCCAGGTGTCCCGCGGTATAGAGGTGATATAGACCTTGTGGTGCTGTTTGTCGATGTGAGCGATGGACAGGGAGTCGGAGCGATCGCCGACGACGCCCGGATCCTCGCCGGGTTCACGCGAGTCCGAACCGATCAACAAGATATTCATCGCGCCCTTGACCATCTTGGCGGGGCGACCGCCGGTGACCGCGTTGAAGGGATCCGTTCGATGGACTCGTTTTTCGAGCGAGTTGGCAAAGTACAGACCGCAGGAGATTCCGACAAAGCCGAGAACCGCCATGAACGCGATGACAACCAGGAGGATGCGTCCCCATTTGGGCTTTACCCGTCGACGCGCCGGATTTGGCCCACGGCCAGGCTCGGGACGGCGGGTGGTCGGCGGTCCCGTCCGCGGTCGGCTAGCTGCCGGACCGCGGCTTTGACCCGCCGGACGCGGAGGAGACGTTGGCATGTCTTGCTCACCTCAAGAGCTCACCGGCTCAGTACGTGATTGACGTGCGTGAGTGCCGGAGTTCACACGCGCGCAGGATCGCTCGCCCGTGAACTCTAGGCCGAAGGGGCCCGAATTAGAACGCGCCATCCCGTTTAAGGACCGCAAATAGCGTCTTCCACAAGATCATGACATCGAACATCAAGGACCAGTTGTCCACATAGTAGAGATCGAGCCGAACGGCGTCTTCCCAGCTTAGGTTCGAACGGCCCGAAACCTGCCACAGTCCGGTTATGCCGGGGCGGACCAGGAGGCGACGGCGGACGTCACCCAGAAAATCCTGCTCTCGCACCGCGAGCGGACGAGGACCGACCAGGGACATCTCACCGGCAAGCACATTGATGAGCTGGGGAAATTCGTCGACGGAGAGGCGACGCATCCAGCGGCCGACGGGAGTAATACGGGGATCGTCCCGCATTTTGAACAGCAGCCCGTCGGTCTCGTTGCGGCCAAGTAAGTTCGCCAACCGCTCTTCGGCGTCGGTGTACATGGTCCGGAATTTCCAAATGTGGATGGGATCACCGCCACGACCCACCCGCTCCTGTCGGAAGAACACCGGCCCGGGACTGGTCAGCTTCACTAAAGCGGCAACCATCAGCAGCAGCGGCGACAACACCAACAAGCCCAGCAGGGAGGCGACACGGTCGATAACGTCCTTGAGGAACCAACCGACCCCCGAAATGGTCGGCTCTTCCACGTGCAACAGCGGAAGACCCTCTACCGGGCGGATATGCACCCTCGGCCCGGCGATATTGGTCAAGGATGGCGCGACGACGAGATCTATCCCGCTGCCCTCGAGCTGCCACGCCAGCCGACGCAACCCGTCGGAGTCGATGCCCCGGCTGCCGCAGACCGCGATTCCGTCGGCGCCCAGCAACGTGGCGCGCTCGATAACGTCCGCGCGGTCGGTCGCATCGCCGAGGCTGACCGGAATCGGCAGCGCCGGCTGCTCGCGAGTCGGCTCGGTCAGGCAGATACCCACTGGTTGTAGGCCGGCGTAGGGGTTCCGTGTGGTGATGCGATACACCGACAGCGTCTCCCCCAGCGTGCCCAGCAGCATGAGTCGCTGCAGGCCGCGCCCCTTCTTGCGAAGCCGATGCAGTCCCTTTCTGGCGACTAACCGAATCGTGACCGTGAACAACAGTATCAACGGAATAACTGTGGCCACGGCGAGTCGGGACAGCGGCGCCTTGAGCGTGAAGGAGAGGAAACAGATAAGCGCGGTGGAGGTGATCAGCGCCTTGACCACGCGCTTAAACTCGTCGGCGCCGAGGCCCAGGTAACGGCCCTCGTAGGCACCATGTATCCACAGCAACATCAACCACGTCAGGGGTAAAGCCGCGAGGGCGACCCAATGCAGCACGATCTGGTCGAAAAAACCGGACTGAGCCTTACCCGGCCATAGCTGGATAGAGATGTATCCGGCGAGCGCTCCGGCACCGGCATCCAGCACCACCAACAGGAGGCGATATGTGTTCAGCCAGCTGCTGTGCTTCGTAGCCACGCTATGTCGCAGGGTGCGCGGCACGCCTGTGGTCTGACGGGCCTCGATATCCCCGCGCGTCTCGGGCACTGAGCTATGTGACGTCTCGCCCACACGCGCCGGCGCCGTAATGCTCACAATCGCTTTCCTTGCCCATAGTCTGCCCATTGTTACTAAAGCCGATCGTTACCAAGTCAGCTCGAAGGTGACTAATTCCAGCTCAAAGACTGTACTGTCTAGCCACTATCATTCTGATTAGTAATTTTGCTATCGCGACACTGCACATACTCCGTAAGCGTCGTCTTAGACGAAGCGCTGTGGACCCTTAGCCTACGCGCAATCCCCGCTCCTCGCGGTGCACGCCGGGCCTAGCATGCCGTACCGTGCATCCATGACCCGAGTCAGCACTCCCGAAATCGGGGACGGCCACATGGACCTTGATCGCATCACCATAGGGCCATTCCGGCTCGCCGACGCCCCCGGGGCCGCACTGATTGCGGCAGTAACGGACCGAGCAGTCGACGCCGGAGCGTCAGATCGGCCGA
>DATATO010000097.1:0-15072 GCA_036268755.1 Mycobacteriales bacterium
GCAAAACGGGGATGCGAGGCATCCATTCACTCCAGGGGATTCGGGGTCGAGGCTCGGTCAACGCGGGTCGACGTGCTGCCCGACATGGAAGGAGTCACAGAGTGCGTCTGCGCCACATAGGCTGCGTTGTCATCTAGTTCATCTGCCGCGCGGTGAAATGCGTTCACATTCGGAGCGTCATGCAGAAGTTCTGCATCTTCATCGTTCCAAACAGCTCGCCACATGGCCGGTAAACACCGGTAATGTGACCGAGCTCAATCTCAATGCCGATAAAGCCCGACCTAGCGGTCCCAGTTCAGCGGGCGGCCGAGCAGTGTTGCGAGCCTCGCATTGTGCGGGCGGTAGTACTCGACGAGTCGCTGTCGGGTTTCGGCATCCATCGGTGGCACAGGTAACCGGTTGTGGTGCTCCAGCTTGGGCACCGTCGCCACGGGAATGTTTAGAAAGCGCTGCACGCGCTCGTAGGTGTCGGCGGGATCCTTCGTCAAATCGTCGAAGAGCACGATCAATATCCGTCCGGGATCGACGTGGGCATACAACGCCTCGAGCTGATTGGCGTAATGCCCCCGGGCCAGGTAGCTGTGACAGTCGTGATCGAGGCTGTAATAGCCGGGATCTGCCGCAAGCTTGTCCAGTTCCCCGGTGAGGCGCCCCGGCTCGGCGTCTATCGCGGCGACGAAGTTGTCGAGTTCCTCGGCGCCCGAGCCGCGCCGCTCCCAATAGTTGGAATAGGCCCGGTCGATCGGGTTGCGCAACGAGACGATGAGCTTGACGTCGGGAAGCGTCGCCGCGATCCGTTCCCCCGCGAACGGATGGAACATGTAATACGGGCTGGCCTCCCCGCAGATCGGACGGACGCCGGTACGGCTTTTAATCCGACGCAGCGAGGCGTGAGTCGGGAAATGGGAGAGATACCAGGACAGACCCTTGGTGAAGTTGATGTCGAAGTAGTGCGGGCTCTTGATCTGCTGACTCGCCGGAAACATCGGTGCCACATGAGGGTGGCACACCAGCCAGTTCCACAGCGATGTGGTGCCGCCCCGCTTGGCTCCCACGATAAGGAAGTCCGGCCGCACCCTGCGGCTCGCGGTGCGGGCGCCGTACCAGCGAGCCGCAGCGCGGGCACCGCGTTTGAGGGGCTTGGGTATGCGGCGCTTCACTGCCCGAAGCAGACTGGGAACCTCGACATGTTTGACGGGCTTGGTGCTTGAGGCTGGGACGTTCACGTGAACACCCTACTTCGCGCGCGACCAAGGTCCGTTTTGTCCCTAACCTCCGCTAACGCGCGCCTTCCGGCGGCGCACCACATCGGCCAGCGCGGACAGCTGCAGCATCGACTTCAGTCGCCACAGGCCGAGCCAGTACGCCCCGAGCCCGGCCGCGGCCCCGAAGCCGGCGATCAGCAGGCCTGTCTCGCCCGTGGCGGGCACCCCCGCAAGTCGCAGCACGCCGGCCGGCACGGCGAAGCACAGCACCGCCAGGCCAGATGCCAACAGCGTCGGCTTGCAGAGTGTGCGAACCCCAAGCTTGTCCCGCACCAACAGCGTGAGCGCGATGTTCTCCCCGAACACGCTCACCCCCTTGGCTATGGCCCCGCCGAGGGCGCCCATGGTCGGGGCCAACACGGCACACAGGGTGATCTGCACGACCAGGGAGGCGACAGTAACTGTCAGCGTGGCTCCGCTGCCGCCGCTCATCAGCAGCAGGGTCGCCACGTTGCCGGTAAACAGGTTGACCAGGGTCGCTAACGCCAGGATCACCAGACTTGCGGTACCGGCGCTGAAGTCATTGCCGAATATGGACAGCACGTGTTCGGGCCAGATCGCCATGATCAGATACGGCGGCCACGACAGCACGATCACCCAGCCGCTCGAGGCCTGATGCAGCCGTTGCACCTGCCCGGCCTGCGCGTTGTTGAGCAATCGAGAGACCTGCGGAGCCGTGGCCAGCCGCAACGCCTGCATGGCGAGCGTGCCTGCGAGCACCAACCGCAGGGCGGCGTTGTAGATGCCGGCGTCGGCGGGGCCGGACAGGGCGCTCACCAGCACCACGCCGACGTGCAGTCCGATGATTTCACAGATGGAGGAGACCCCACGCGGCGCGGAGAAGGCCCACAGTTCGCGCCATGGAGTTTGTTCGCCCGGCAGAGTCAGGGCGTTCGCGGCGTCGGCGCCATGACTCGTGCCCTCGGCCGCGGTCTTGCTGCGCAGCAGCGCCCGCCGAAGCGACCATGCCGACACGGCGATCCCGATGCCGGTACCGACCGCCCAGGCGACGGTGGCGCCGAACACGCCAGCCCCCAACAGCAGCACCGCGCCCACCAGCGCGCAGCGCGCGACCGGTTTGAGGATGTTCTCCACCACCACCATCGGCTTGATCGAGCCCAGCCCCCGAGTGGCGGCCAATGCCACGAAGCTCGCGGTTCCCAACGGCAGCAGCGCCGCGACGATCCGCAACAACTGCGACGCCTCGTCAGCAGGAACATCCGGCAACAGCACCGGCGCCAGCAACGGTGCCAACCACCACATTGCCGCGGCGATGACCGTGAGGCCGACCGTCATGGGTACCAGCGCCGCCCGCACGGTGGCATGGATGCGCGCCGACCTTCCGCTGCTCTGCAGCGGCGGAAGGATGCGCACTAGACCGGTGTCGACCCCCAGCCTGCCCGCTACCGACAGTGTCATGAACACCGCGACGGCCAGGGCGAATATGCCGGCGTTGGCGGGACCGAGCCCCCGGCTGACCTGCACGACGACGGCGAATCCCAGCACCCCGCTGAGGATGGCGCCGACGAAGCTCAAAGTGCCCGACTTGGCCAGCTTTCGTAGCTGAACGTCGCTGTCCTCGGGACCGGAAACCGTGGGGCGGATCGCCGCGGGGGCGACTAGCGGCAGCAGCTGGGTTCGATCGGGCTCGAGCGGCTGTGGTCCCTCCTCCGGCGCATTTACCGTGTCGGTTGAGGTCATCGCCTCCCCGGCGCGATAGACCGTGCCGCTATCGGAAGCCGACGGGACACGCGACGGGCGAACGTTGGGCGTTGCGATCACCGCTAGGACGAACCCCAGCATGATCCAGACAGTGACCATGAGCACCGGATTTCGCAGCGGATAGTCCACCACAAGGTGACCGAGCAGCCCCGCAAGGCCTGCGACGGTAGCGGCGAGCACGCCGAGTTGCTTCCAGTTCTTCACCGCCCGCAGCTGGCGGGCTCGGTTGCGCACCGCCAGCGCTACGGCGCCGGTAAGTCCGAGAATCGTTATCACGCCGGCGAGGCCCATCTCCGCCGCGATGGTGAGCAAGCCGTTGTGGGCGTGCCGGCGGGGGTAGAACTGCAGCTCTGAGCCAGACTGTGCCGACAGCACGCTGAACGACCCCGGGCCGTTGCCGAGCGCCGGCGCCCTCTCGAATTCGCGCAGAGCCTCACGCCAGGTGATGGGGCGGACGTCGTAGGGGTTCTGTGACGCTGAGCCCACCGACAGAACCCGGTCCCTTACTACCGAAAACATGGGTGTGGTCGGCAAGACCAGAAGTGTCAGAAGGACACCCGCTATCCCGACAGCGGCGAATCGGCGCACCATTCCCCGGGCCTTGGGGTCGATCACGATCACTACGACCGCTCCGACGATCGCGCCCAACCACGCCCCGCGCGACAGTGACACCATCAATCCGCCGCCCGCGCAGAGCACGCCGGCCACTGCCACGAGCCGTTCGAGAAGATGCTCGGCGACGAGTAGCCAGGCCAGGGCCGCGAACATCATCAGCATGCAAAAGCTGCCGAAGGTGTTGGGATCGGTAAAGGTTCCAACTTCGCGATTTTGGACCACCGCCCCGCCGTACAGCGACACCAACTTTTCGCCACCGAGCAGGCTGTACAGCGTCACCGACAGGCTGCCGAGCGTCGCCGCTCCGAGCAATATGCGCAGCCGCTGCGTGTTGTGGGCAACCACCACGATGCATCCGGTCATCAGCAGGCCGCCGATTAGAGTGGCGGCGGATTTGACGCCGTCGGTGGGCTCCCCGGACATGCCGGTGGACAGCACTGCGGCGAGTATGAACAACACTCCGAATACCAGGGGAAGCCTGATTTCCACCCGGCTTAGCCGTGCGATGTGGGATGTCCGGTACGACAAGGCCACAGCCACAATGGCGAACACGCACACAATATGAATGACCTGCAGACCCAACGGCACGCCCGGAATGGCCCTGTTCGCGACCGGGGCGCATGCCAAAACCAGCGCGACCGCCCACAACGGACGGGTTGAGGCGAGTGCCGCGACTGCCCCCGCCAGGGTGATGCCGACCACCATGTAGGTGCCGACGAAGTTGCCTAACAGCGAGAAGCCGATGCCCAGAATGAGGCAGGAAGAAAACAGCCCGGTGACGAACGTCCGACTCGGGGTGGGGGCGAGCGGCCGCAGCCGCGGCAGCGGTTGCGGCCGGAGCTTGGCGGGCGCCAACTCGACGGAGTCGCTCACGCGCGCCCTCGACTGAACAGGGGTCGTACCAGCAGAGTTTCGGCCGTTCCCAGCACCTTTGCAATGTCCTTACCTATGGCGCACAGCGGCAGCAGCGGAACCGCGAGCCAGTGCCGCCGTCTGGCCACTCGGGCCAACGGCAGCCACAGGTAGGCGAGGCCGGCGACCGCCACCGCGCCGGCGGCCCACCAGCCGCCCACAACGATCGCAACCACCGCCGCAGCGTAGGCCAGGACTCGTATCCCATCCTTGGCGAGTAGCTTGGGAGACCGCGATGTGCCGCCACCCTTGCCGTATCCCCGAAACTGGCTGAACGTGGCCCCGATTCTGCCCCGCTGGTACCAGGTCACCCCGGCGTCGAGCGTCAGCGCGCTCACGGCGCCGGTTGCCCGCACTGCCCGCCCGAACGCCTCGTCCTCTGCGGCGCGCAACTGCTCGGGGAAACCGCCGGCGACTTCCCAGGCTCGACGGGTGAAGCCCACGCTGCGGCCGTCGACTCGGCTTGGAGAGAATTGTCTGCCCAGCAGGCGACCATAGATCGTGCGGCCGATCGTCGGGCGCCGCAGCTCTACCGGATCGGGCCAGCTCACCGCCGCCATCGCCTGCTCGAAGATGCGGCCTCGTCGCACCGCCGCCCGATATACCCCGATGAACAGCTCGGGCGGCTTCTCGGCGCCACGCGCGGCGGCGCTGCGGTGGTGTGCC
Source organism: Mycobacteriales bacterium (assembly GCA_036268755.1). Classification (GTDB taxonomy): domain Bacteria; phylum Actinomycetota; class Actinomycetes; order Mycobacteriales; family QHCE01; genus DATATO01. The sequence goes on from DATATO010000097.1 coordinate 5,181, forward strand.
GCCGCGGCGCGCATCCCGTCCAACCAACCCTCATCCGGGCGACACCCGGCGTCGGTACAGGCAATGAAGTCGTGCCGAGCGGCGGCTATTCCCGCATTGCGACTGCGCGCGATTGTTCCGCTTTCTATAGCGAGCAGCCGAATCCGGGGATCTCGGTCGGTCCAGGATGCAATCACCTCCCGGGTGCCGTCGGTGGAACCGCTGTCGACCAGCAGGTACTCGTCGCCCGACCCCAGCGCAGCTGCTATGGGCGGGATGAGGCGATCCAACACCGCTATCTCGTTCAACACCGGGCTGACTACCGAGATCGGCGCGGTGCTGACGAGGCCTGCCCCCGGCCGATTCGCTGCCAGGGCGAGCACGTCTCCACAGGCTGCACTGAGTCGGTCAGCCGTGGGGTGGGATGCGGATTGCTCGCGGCCCGCGGCGCCCATGGCGCTCGCCGTCTCGCGGTTGCTCAGCCGCGCCAGCGCCTGCGCGACCTGAGTCGGGCTGCCGTCGGTAAGTAGACCGGTCGGGCCGTGCACCTTCGATCCGGTGACCCGTCGGGCTACCGGACCGCCGTCGTCGAGGGCGATCACGGGGATTCCGGCCACCGCGGCTTCCAGGGCGGCCATGCCGAAGCCCTCTCGCCCGGGGGTGCGCGGGCCATCGGATCTGGTAAGCACGGCCAGGGCATTGGCTGCGGTCAGTAGGCGCGCCGCGTCGGGCACGTGACCCGGCAGGCTGACGCGGTCGGCGACGCCGAGCTCGGCCGCGAGTTTGGCGAGCCGCTGCCGTTCCTGCGGCCTAGCCGGCTCGTCGCCGCCCAGCGCGGCAAGCTGCCAGTTCCGGCCGCCCGGTTCCGCCAGCGCCCGAATCGCGGTGTCGATGCCCTTGTACGGCACGTATCGACCGAGCATTATCAACAGGTTTTCACCGGCCTGTGGAAGGGCTCCCGCGGCAGCGAGCCTGTCACGCGCCGCAGATGTCGTCAGCGGCTCGCCGGGACGCGGCGGCTCCAATACGGCAACATCGTTGCGGGGAACCGCGGCGGCAACGTCGGACACTGTCGCAATCACCGACGTGGCGATGCGACTCAGGATGCGGGTAAGTCGACCGTCGAAGCTGTGATCGTGTTTCACCCAGACGCAGGGCACCCCCACCAGCCGTGCCGCGGGGCACGCGACAGCGGCGGCCTTCACCCCATTGGCCAACACCACGTCGGGATCCCGGTTGTGCAGCTGGCGGCGGAGCCACAGCACCGAACCTGCGATGTGGCGGCCGCTTGCCCCCGTTCGGCGCACCGTGACGGCGATGTCTCGCCGTTCGAACTCGCCCCGCAGCGGACCGTCGGACAGCAGGATCGCCTCGACCTTGAGTCGCGGTGCGACCGGATCTTGCGCGTCGAGTACCGACAATAGCCAAGATTCCGCCCCGCCGAGTACCGCGAAGGGGTTCACCACCAGCACGGTGAGCGGACGGGTCGGGCGCATGGGTCACAGCCTAGAGCGCTTATGTCGACGAACTTGACACCACTGCGGTTTCTGACTTCCGAAACTATGCTCCTGTCGAGTTTGTCGACAAGAGCATAAGCAGGAGGATTCAGGTGCGCAGCCGACGAGCGGCGTACGTTGGCTACGCTCGGCCCATGAGCATCCGGGTATTGCACATTACCCACGGCAGAACCACCGGGTTGGCCCACTGTGTTGCCGACTGGGTTCACGAGCAGATCGCGGTCGGCATGCAGGTGACCGTCGCCTGTCCTCCCGGTCGGTTGGCCGACCTGGTCGGCGAGGCGGGGGCGGAGGTCGTGGTCTGGCGGGCGGCGCGCGCTCCCGGCATCGGCATGCTGCGGGAGGTTCGAGATCTCCGACGCATCGTGACAAAGGTAAGCCCCGACCTGATTCACCTGCATTGCGCCAAGGCTGGCCTGCTGGGCCGTCTGGTGATCAGGAAGCACATACCCACGCTGTTCAGCCCGCACGCCTGGTCGTTTCTCGCCGTAACGGGTGTTATGCGGCGCCTGGTGCGGGAGTGGGAGCGTTTCGCCACCCGCTGGACTACCACAGTGGTGTGTGTCAGCCAGGGCGAGGCAGCGACCGGTCGCAAGAGTGGCATCCGTTGCCAGTTCGAAGTGCTGTCCAATCAGGTCAACCTTCCCGAGCTCAACACCCTGACCACCCGGGACCGGGGCGGCGTCCGTGCCGAGTTAGGCGTTGCCCCCGGCACTCCGATCGCGGTGCTCGCCGCCAGGCTGTGCCGGCAGAAGGGGCAGGACATCGCGGTGGCGGCCTGGCCCAAGGTGCGAGAGGTCGTGGCCAGCGCGGAGCTTGTGATGCTCGGTGACGGCCCGGATCGCGAGATGCTTGCTGAGCGAGCCGTCGATCCCGCCGCCTCGGGAGTCCGCATGTTAGGCCTAGTCGATCGGGCGACCACATTGCGATGGATGTACGCCGGCGATGTGGTGGTCTGTCCCTCCCGTTGGGAGGGGATGTCACTGGTCCCGCTGGAGGCCGCCGCGCTCGGCCGCCCGGTGGTGATTTCCGACGTCGACGGCGCCCGTGAGTCGGTTCCCGTGCAGGCGGGCTCGTTGATTCCGGTGGGCGACTCGGATGCGTTCGCCGTGGCGGTCACCCGACTACTGTCCGATCCCGGTTGGGCGATGGAGATGGGCGAGGCCGCGCGGTCGGCGGCCGCCGACCGTCAGGCCGCCATCGGATCGATATCGGCCTCCCGCAAACTAGCGCTGCTATACCTGAACATTGCCGAGAATGAGGGTTCAGAGCCGGCATGAGCCTCGCTCCGTGAAGAGCTAAGTCTGTCTCAGAGCGGATAGACGCCCGTGCTTTTGGCCAGCGCCTTCGCCTCCGGCAGCACCGACCAGGCGTGCTCGGTATCGGCCGGGTTCCGGTGCGCCTTCGGTGCCTTTACGTTCTCGCCGATCCTGCGCAGCGAGTACCAGAGCGCGAGCAGCGCAATATGCCCGTGATGCCGCTCGGGTGTCGAGGCCATGATCCAGTTCAGCCAGGCCTCCCGTCGGCTCCTGGTCGGCAGCACCGACCAAAACCGCAGCCGATCGCCGTATCGGGGTCCCTCGCCCAGATACTCCCAGTCGATGACGCACACACGTGACGTGTTGTGCCACAACACATTGCGAGAGTAAAAATCGCCATGTGAAACGGGGACCGTCGGAAGTTTTGCCACCGCGCTCCGTGTCGCCCACCATAGCCTCGTGGGCATTCCGGCGGCGACTCCCCGGACGGTCCGGGCGAACCGGCTGCGCCGCGGGGAACGCCACACAGCCGCGACCGGCCCGGAGCGGGGCGCCGCCGCCGCAGCGATCAGGTCCACGGTGCGTGCCGCGTCATCTAGATATGCGTCCCAGTGCGGCCACCGCTGCTCGGGTCCCGCGGCCGGGTGCGGTTTCACCCATTCGCCCAGCGACCATTCTCCGCGGGAGGAATAGCCGTATAAGGCCGCTGTAGGGATCTGGTTCGCGGCTGCCCAGGATCGGCCGTACGCCTCTCGCCTAATCCGCAGGTTTCCCTGGTCATTGGTCGCAACCTCCAGCACCAGGTTTGCCTCGCCAATGTGAACGAATCGTCGGACGGGCCGTGGCAGGCCAAGGCCGTCCTGTTCGGCCCAGCAGGCCGGGGCATCGACCTCATGCTGCCCTAGCAGCCGCCTTGCATTCTCCGGCAGCCGTTTCAGCACCGTAGCTACCTGGCCGTCGTCCTCGGTCAAAGCTGCTGCGATGGGGCGGGTCCGTGGCATGCTCCTTAGCCTAGGGCGTTGCGGCCACCGGGCATCCGCCGCGAGGTCCGGACCGACGACACCGTTAGCGGTAACAACGGTCCCGTCAGGCACGTTTTACGCTAAGACACGGCGAGCCGTAGGTTAGAGGGCCTCTGGGATCCTTCTTCTGTTCGCGACAGAAGTATCACAGCACTCTAGTAAGGACATATCGTGGCCGAACTCAAGTCCCGTCAATTGATGCGCGCATGGCGGCTGTGGCTCGTGTTCCTCGTGGCCGCGACTTTCGTGCTAGCGGGTGTCGGCGCGTATATCCTTACTCAACCCACGGTGTATAGCGCGAGTTCCGTGGTGGCGCTACGCCCCAAGGGGGTTCATCCGGCGCAGGCGGACGTTGTCCTACTCACCGCCCCCCGTTATGTGTCGCTGGCTACCTCACCGTACGTGCTGAATCAGGTGGCGCGGCAGGTGCGCGTAGATGCCAAAGATCTGTACAACGGCGTTACCGTCTCGGTCGCGCCGAACACCGCGAACCTCGCGATCAAAGTCACGCTCCAGCAGCGCAGGTTCACGGCGCCCGTCGCTAACGCTCTGGCGGGAGCCATCGTCGACCGAGCCGACGCGGACACCATTCTCGCCGCCCAGATTTTGTCTCGAGCCGTGGAACCGTCGGCCCCGAGTGGCCCCAAACGAATCGTGACCTTAGGCGCCGGAGCCGTCGTCGCTGTCGTGATAGGAGCGGGGGCTGCCTGGTTGTTCGGGCGCCACTTGCGTCGCCGTGCCCGCCTGGTGCGTGGCGTCGCCACGGTCCGTCCGATTGCTCTGACGAAGCCGCCCTCGAGTGACGTCGGCAATGCGGTCCCCGCCAAGGAGCCGGCTGAGTCCGCCGAGAAGCTTGAGATCAAGAGACCCGACGATGCCTATGGCGGCGACGCGGAGGCCTCGGTTCAGGAGTCGGTTACTCCCAAGCCCGATGCCGACCTGCCGGCTCCCGCGTTGGAGGAGCCCAAGGATGAAGCCAGTAACTCCACGGATCCTGAGCCACCACAGGAAACCCAGTTGGCCGCAGGGAAAGGTAAAAACACGTCGTCGTGGTGGTCCGCCTAGATCCCGGCTTAGTACGCGCCGTCACGGGCCATGACGGCGCGTAGCGTCCGTCGTAGGATGCTCAGGTCCATATCGACGGAGCGATTCTCCACATAATGCAGGTCCAGCTTGACGGCCTCCTGCCAGGGAAGATTCGACCGGCCACTGACCTGCCATAGGCCCGTGAGGCCCGGCTTCACCAGGGTCCGACGCCGATAGTCCGCGGTCATGGTCTCGGGTCGAGCCGAGGTGGGGCGGGGGCCCACCAAGGCCATTTCGCCGAACACGACGTTGATCAGCTGCGGCAGCTCGTCCAGCGAGGTCCGTCGCAGCAGCCGACCCACACGGGTAACCCGCGGATCGTTGTGGATCTTGAACAGGGTGCCCTCGCTGTAGGTGTTCTGCGCGGCAAGTTCCCGCTGCCGTTTATCGGCCTCCGCCACCATGGTTCGGAACTTCCACAGCCGGAAGCGTTGCCCACCGAATCCGGTGCGCTCCTGTCGGTAGAACACCGGGCCGCGGCTCGTGACGACAATCGCGACGGCCACGATGAGGAACAGCGGGCTGGCGACGATCAATCCCACCGCGGCGACCGCGCGGTCGCATAGGTCACGTAGCAGCCGGCGGCCGCCATAGTAGCGCGGCGGGCTGACCTCGACCAGCGTTGTCTCGCCCAGCGTTCGAACCCCCACGCGGTGCGGGGCGACCTGCCATAGCGGCGCCACCGCAATGCCTACGCCGAGCCTTTCCAGCTGCCAGGAGAATTCGCGAAGCTTCTGCGCCGACGTCGAATCCAGCACCAGGACGGTGTCGGCGCCGGCGATGCGAACGGCGTTGGCGAGGTTCTCCAGCGTATAGATGCTGATGCCGGTTAGTTCGCCGGTTGAGGCATCGGTAAGGCAGGCCGCCGCGATCTGCGTTGCCTCCTTGCGTCGTTCGCTCGAGGCCAGGAACACCTCCACTGAGGCCTGTGAACCCACCACGACGATGGGTGCGCCTGCCAGCAGGCTGGAGCGACGGGCCAGGGGCAGCAGTGCGGTACGGGCGAACAAAACCGCCAACACCATGGCCGGGACGCCGAAGAGGACCATGGAACGAGAGCCCGGGATGGGATGGAACTGCGCAACCACGCCGGCAAGGGCCCAGATCGTCACCGCGGCCATACCGAGTTTGCGTACGTCCAATATTCGAGCCTTGAGATTTCGATTGAGATAGGCGCCGGCGGACCATGCGCCGATCATCCAAGCCAGCGGCATCAGCATGGCGGTCTGAAGCGGGAACGAGTCATTGACGAAGGCGGTGAGCGCCGCGGCCGTGATTGCCGCGGCCGCGTCGGTGGTCATCACGCAGACGCGGCGCCGGGCGTCCTGTCTGCTGTGACTGTGGGCTTGGGTCGCGACCCCAAAGAGGTCGGAACGAGTGATTGCCGGGGAAGCGGCGGCCTCATCCAGGACCGTCATTTTTAACCTCTTTACCTCTTATGAGAGCCGCCCGATAGCCAGGGGTGACGTGGTGATTGATGACTTGTAACGCTACGATCTGCCACCGACTGCCGGTGAGTATGTGTTACTTAAACAAACATCCGGTATGAATTACTGACTGTGCGTATGAGCGATAGTTCACCTTTTCGGGCTGTGAGTATCAATAACAGAAAAATATCCGGTTTATAAATCGATCGTAGTGTTGTCATTCAGCCGGCCGGGAGCGCCCTGAGACCCACCCTGTGGGGGTGGCATACTCAACGCACCTGGTAGAGCGGTTCTCGAAAGGTCAGCATGCCCACGACACGTCGACGATTCGATCGAAAGCCGCATGACCTGCGGATGTGGCGCATCTTCGCGGCCGCAATCCTTACCGTGATTTATATCTCAACGATTGCCACGAGCGCGGCCGCGGCACCGTCGATTCATGCCGATGCTAAATCTGACCGAACGGTCTATGGTGCCCCTACCAAAGAATGCGTCATTAACGACGCTCGGCTTAATCGATTGACAGGTTACGCCGAGGCAAATGGTCGACGGTTTGCGATTAATGCCGGTTCTCCCGCGACTGCTTATTTATTGGACGATTCGTGTAAAATCTCCGAAGCGATCACGTTAAAAGAGCCCGTATCCAATGTTCAGGACCTGGTGGGGGGCCCCGACGGCCGGTTGTGGATCGCTGACATCGGGGCTTCCCCACAACCTCGCGCCAGCGTCACGCTGCTGCGCTGGTCGGGATTCGACACCGGAAGTAGGCGGCTCGAGCTCTCCTATCCCGACGGCCCGCACGATGCTGAGGCCCTGTTGGTTTCGCTCTCCGGGAACGTCGTGGTTGTCACAAGAGACTTGAATGGACATTCCGGCGTCTATGCGGCTCAGTTGCCGCTGCCCGATAAGGCAACTCTCACTAAAGTCGGCGAACTCAATGTGGCGGAGCTGCGAGCCGGCAACGACACCTCGCCCGACTCGCTGTTGGTAACCGGCGGCGCGGTCAGTCCTGACGGCACACATGCCGCACTTCGTACCTCGACGGCGGTGTACGAGTGGTATACGCCGGACGGTGATGTCGCATCGACGCTAACCAAGCGGAAGCCTCATGTGGTGTCGCTGACCACCCAGACTTCTGGGCAGGCCGTGGCGTATTCGGAAAAGGGCGACGCCCTTATCGCAATTTCCTCCGGAAATCAGGGCATCGTTGAGTCCATTCCGTTGCGGCGTAACGATAACGACGGCGGGGGCGACGTTTCGTTGAAGGCCATGGCCCGGGTGGCCGTGGGTATAGGCGGTGTCCTCGCATTGCTGCTGGTAATCGGTGTCGTCGCCTGGCGATTGCGGAAACGCGCTGCGGCGGTAACCACATATCAAGGCAGCGAGTAAGAGGCCAGTCGTAGTAGGAGATACCAACCCACGCAACCTCTAGACGTCGAATAGACTCCCGAACACCGGCGGATTTTGGGGGCAGATAGGTATGAAGTCCAGATGGGCTCCGGCCTTTTTGGTCGCGGCGCTGATGGTGTGCACGGTGGGTACGGCTGCGCTATATGCCAGTAGTCAGTCCGACGTTTACTCCAGCCGGGCCGTCGTGGCTCTCACCCCTCGCAGTGCCGCCGGACTGGGCGCCACCAATTTGCGACTAGCCGTGACTCGCTACACGACGTTGCTGTCGAGCGACGAAACCCTTCGGGAGGTCTCGGACACCACGGGGCTATCCTCGAAGACGCTGTCGAAAGCGACGAAAGTGACCGTCCCGCCCAACACGGTGACGATCAATATCACCGTTACGTTGACCCGGGGCGATCAGGCGGCGGCGGCGGCCAATGCGATTGCCTCCGCGGGATTGCGCTATAGCCGGGGCGACGAATTAGTCTCGACAGACCTGGTGGCGCCCGGCGTCACACCTACGTCACCCAGCGGACCAAACCGGCGGCTCATCATGCTCGGTGGGATAGGAACGGCGTTGTTGGTCGGCGCGGTCGCCATGGTCGCCCTTGGGTTCTTCCGCAATTCCGCCACCCTGTCCGGGGCGTTACCCAGGCAGATCCTCGCCCTCCGTTAATGATGGAAAGTCCCCTTAATTGGGCCGTCGCCAAGGCCGCAGGAGCTGCCGCGTACGTGAAACTTGTGGTACGCAAGGCGACGAGAACGCAGGCAACGGTTCAATTAAGGGGACTTTAACCTGTGTTGCGCATGCCGGCGGCAATACCGCTGGCCGACAGCAATAGCGCCCTCAGCAGGGTATTTGTGCTGGGATCGTTGTCTGTACCGTGATCGCGGGTCCGGTACCTGGCCAGCAGGTCCACCTGCACGTGGTGCAACGGAAGCAGGTAGCGGGAGCGAACTTGGAGAGTACGTCGTAGTTCCGGTGCCCGTTCCAACAGCTCGGTCTGATCGGTCAGCCACAGCAGCTGAGAGACGGTGCTGGCGTGCTCGGCCCGGATGATGTCGAAAACATGGCGCAGCGGCTCCGGAACCAGACGGTCGACATAGTGGGCGGCGATGTCCAGGTCAGTCTTGGCCAACGTCATCTCCACGTTGGACAGGAAGGTGGCGAAGAATCGCCAATCGCAGTGCATGTCCAATAATGCCTGCTCGTGGCCCGCAGCCCGGGCTGCCTTGAGACCGCTTCCCACGCCGTACCAACCCGGCACGATATGCCGGGCCTGGGTCCAACCGAACACCCAGGGAATTGCCCGGAGTCCGGCCAAGCCGGCTCCGGCGTCCGGACGTTTAGCCGGTCTGGAGCCCAGATTCATGGCTCCAAGCAGCTCGGTTGGGGTTACCGCCCAGAAGTATTCGGGCAAGTCCGGATCGTTGATGAGGTCACGATAGGACAACTGGGCGGCCCCAGCCATCGTCTCCATAACCGAACCCCATGACCCCGTCACAGACTGCGTGGTGGTACTCGGCACCCGATCGAGGACGGCGGCACGGAGCACCGCGGCCACGGTGAGTTCCAGGTTTTGCCGGGCCAAAACCGGGAGGGCATATTTGTCCGAGATCACCTCGCCCTGCTCGGTGAGTTTCATGGCTCCGTCCAGCGTGCCCGGGGGCTGGGCGAGGATCGCGTCATAGGTGGGGCCGCCGCCCCGCCCGATAGTCCCGCCGCGGCCGTGAAACAGCCGCAACCGCACACCGTGGCGGGCCGCGACGTCACGAAGGTCTTGTTGGGCCTGATGGATCTGCCACTGTGAGGCGGTGATCCCGGCGTCTTTGTTGGAGTCGGAATAGCCGAGCATCACCTCCTGCACGTCGCCTCGGATGTGTACAAGGTCGCGATACGCCGGCACGCTCAGCAGCTCGTCCAGCAGCTTCCCGGCCTGTCGGAGCTCCTCCACCTCCTCCAACAGTGGAACGAATCCGATGTCCGCGCGGGCGGGATACTCCATGCGGCTCGGCTCGATCAGGCCCGCCTCGCGCGCCAACACCGCGACGGCCAGGATGTCGTCAATGCCCCGGGTCATGGACACGATGTAGGACTCGATGACGGCCGGACCGAAACGTTTCTGTGCCTGTCGGATCATCCCAAAGATGTCGAACGTTCGTTTCCCGGCGACGTCAAGCCTCGGCGACGGACCAGCCAGCGGGCGGCT
>DATATO010000098.1:0-6183 GCA_036268755.1 Mycobacteriales bacterium
GGTAAGATCCCACAGGATGACGGTGTTGCCACTCCCGCTGGCCAGGGTGCGCCCGTCGGCAGAAAACGCGAGACTGTATAACCTCTCACCGGACTGGCCGGTCAGGGGTTGGCCGAGCGGTTGGAGCCGGTCACGGTTCCCTAGATCCCACAGCCTGACGTTCCCGTCGGCGGTGGCAGCGAGGGTACGCCCGTCAGGGGAAAACAACACCGAGACCACCGAGCCAGCGTCACCAGTGCGGACCCGACCGAGGCGGTGGGGTTGGCTGCGGTCGGTGAGATCCCACAGGATGACGGTATTGTCGGCGTTGCCGCTGGCCAGGGTGCGCCCGTCAGGCGAGAACGCCACCGCATCCACCGAGGAGTTAGGGCCAGAGAGTGTGCGACGGTACCGACTGGACACGAGCGTCTGCATTAAGCTCGCCTGGGTCACCGGGCTGGGGTCAAGTTGGTATGCGGCGACGCCGAGTTGAAGGGCACCTCGCGGATCGTGCTCGCGGATCTTGTCTGCCTCGGCCACCATGCCCCGCACGATGATGGTGTGCTGAGCTGCAACGGCGGTCTGCCGTTGGATGAAGGCTACGGTGGCCAATATTGCCATCACCACTGCCACCACTACTCCGGTCAATCCGAAGCCGCGCTGACGACGGGTGGCAGCACGGCGGCTAGCCAAAATCAGCTGAGCTTGAGCAGGAGTGGAAGCCGGTTTGCGACCGGTCTGATTCGCCGACCAGGTCTCGGCTTGCTTCAATTCGTCACCGCGTAGTAACAAACTGCGGTCGTGATCGCGCATTTCCCACTCGCCCGCTTGGATGAGCAGCCTGGTATGCAGGTGAACCCGATCGATGTCGGTGTCCAAAACCTCGACGAGCTGATCGACGCCGACCTCAAAGTCGGTGCCGTCTAGGAAGGGAAGCCAGTGCAGCTCGGCCAGCGCCGACGGCACACTACCGTTAGGAGTCTGGCGGGCAAGGATCGGGACGAGTCGTTTCGACGCCTCAGTCGCGTAGCCGAGCTCGGTGCGGCAGACCTCGGAGGTGACCGAGTCCGGGGTGATGACGAAGACGAACGCGTCCGCTTGGAAGACGCCCGTGCGAATTTCCTCCCTCCAGCGCGCTGAGGGGATCATGGCCTCAAGGTCAACCCAGACCTCCCGGTTCCGGGCCCGGAGTGCGACGGTCAGCTGTCGGACGAACGAGAGGTCCTCGCGTGCATAGGACAGGAACACGTCAGCCACGGAGTGCGCCTTCCTTCCCTATCGCAGCATAACGATATACCAATAGGAAGACCGCGCAAAACGATTTCCGATCGTTACCTTCTCAAGTGCCCTCCTCTCCGTGATCGACCCGGTACCCTGCGGCATCGCCGCCGTAAGCTTAGTTCAACGCTGACAGGACTTCCCCGGTCTGGCGCCCCTGCCAGATTGCTAGCTCTATGAAGACTGTTGGGAGAAGGTGTAGGGGCCTGCCATCAAGGGCCACGGCATCGTCGTCGCGGTGGATAGTGTGCACGAAGGCATGGCCATGCGCTGCCAAGCTGTTTGATGTATTCTCTGAGAACCTAGGAGAGTTCATACCCGTACGCGACCACTCGTACAGGTGTTCGGTGAAAACACCCTTCTGTCCACGTAAATCCCGCGCCACGGACCTTCCTCTTTTCAAACTTAGACAAAACCGTTCAGGCGCATTCCTCAAATCTCTCAGCGCTGGCCCACGATGTGTAGGAGACAACAGCAATGAGGTTTGAACGAACCTGAACCGAGACCCACACATGATCAACGTATCGTCCAGCGTGATAGCCGGTGCGGAGCCGGAACCAGCGTCGAGCCGGTAACACAGCACCGGCCTGCGCCTCGATCAGCTGCTGACGTAACGCCTCGATCGCAGCAGCCAGCCCCACAAACCTAGCTCTCCCGGGAGACGATGCGGGCGGGTTCCAAAGCGCTCCACTCCAATATTGGATGGGCCAGCAGATCGTCCTCGCAACTCGCTACAGTAGTCGACATGGACGCTTACGACGTGTACTTGGCGGCCCCCCTCTTCAACGATGCAGAGAAGGCATTCAACGAGCAACTTGCACTCAAGTTGGAGGGCATGGGCCTTCACGTGTTTCTTCCGCAACGTGATGGCTTGGAGTTCGCGGCGCTTGAGGAGTTGTCACCTGATGCACGCAACCGCAGACTCTTTGCACTGGACGTCAGCAATGTTGAGGCGTCGCCGACGATCGTGGCGCTGCTCGACGGCAGAGTTCCAGACGAGGGCGTGTGTGTTGAAGTCGCTACCGGCCGGGAGTACAGCAAGCTTACAGGGCGATCGAAGCTAATACTGGGACTCAAGACCGACGAGCGCACCTGGCTCCCTGGCGGGAACCTGAATCCCATGATCACCGGGACGCTGGATAGGCTATTCGACAGCGAGGCTTCCCTGCTGGCTTTCGTGAAGGACAATCTGACCAAGATCAGGGGTGTCCGACGCGAACCTTAGAACCAGGTCTCCGTCGAGGACCTCGGGAGGTCCATGTGCTCGACTACGTGATCGGCCAGCGGGTGTGGGCGCGTAAGGGACAACGAACGGGCAAATAGGTCGTATCGTTGCCCGTCACAGACGATCCATTAACGGTCGAGGAGCGCTTTCCTCTAGCGAAGCTCTCGAAGTCGATTTCTACGAGGAGCGACCGCAGCATGACGTGGGCCCTGCCCGCGGTCGGGCAACTTACTCTGGCGGGCTACCGACTTTCGGCAGACGCCGCCGATAAGAGATTGACAAGGTCGAGTTGCCACAGCGCCAGCCTCGCGTTCCCACCGGATGTAGTGGCGCTTTTCACGCTCCGCAGACGAGATCGAAGTACCGCGGGACTCTAATGCACAGTGAGCTGCGAGCGTTTACATACACTGCCAGTGAGATTCTCTCCCGCCATGGTCGGTGGATCCCCATGAGTGCCCACGTGAGTACGCGAGGAGCAGGGCCAAGATCACTCCTGGCCGCAGGTGTTGACCCGCCGCAGGACCGGCAGGGGAAGCGGGTATCCCGTCGCGTTGGCGAGCTCGTCTCGGAGTGGGCCGGGCCAGTGGACCAGGTGGAGCGCCGCACGCGATGAACGACCTGCTCCACTGGCCCTGGTCTGCTACGCCCCGGCGCCGACGCGACGGGACACCTGCGCCGCTGGTCACCAACCACCCCCATGTCCAGCCCGGAGCCATCCCCGAGCCGAGGTCCGCCGGAGGCGCCTGCATTTGGTCAAGAACCCGATCGTGTTGCCATAGACCGGAGCGCCGTATCCGATTGTTGTGAGTGGCGTAGACCACTATGAAGGCGGATCTCAACGCGGGGATGCCTTGATCCGTTCGACTCGGGGAGGATGTAGACCGTGGCTCAGTCGATACCGGCGATCGTAGAGCCGTCGGTGCTGCGCTGGGCACGTGAGAGCGTGGGACTGATTCCCGTCGCGGCGGCCCGCAAGATCGGCGTGCCCGATGGCCGGATAGATGAGTGGGAGACCGGCGCTGCCGCGCCTACAATCGCGCAGCTCCGCAAGGCGGCGAAGGTCTATAAGCGCTCGCTTGGAGTGTTCTTCCTGCCCGAGCCACCGCTGGATTTTGACACGATGCGGGACTTCCGCCGACACGTTGGGGCGGCGGCCGGTGAGTGGTCACCCGAGCTGCACGGGGAGTACCGGCGTGCGCTGGAACAACGGGAGACGGCGCTGGAGCTGGCCGACATCGAAGAGGCCTCAATCCCGACCACGTGGCGGCTGGAACCGCTGCCAACCGATGACGACGCCGTAGCAGCCGCTGCGCGCTCGCTGCTTCTTGGTGTGAGCCCATTGCGGCTACCAGGTGGAGCAGGGACCAAGTACGAGCATCTCAACGCATGGGTTGCTGCGCTGGAGGAGGTCGGCGTGTTGATCCTGGCCACGTCGGGCGGCCAGGTGTCCACTGCCGAGATGCGTGCTTTCTCGTTGTACTACGACATCGTGCCAGTGATCATGGTGAATGGCAGCGATGCGGCGCGGGGCCGGTTGTTCTCGTTACTGCATGAGTACGCTCATCTGCTGCTGCACACCGGCGGGTTATGTGACACCGTCAGTGACACCCGGGCCACCACTCCTGACGGTGTTCTGGAGGCCCGGTGTAACGCTATCGCGGCGGCCATGCTGATGCCGCGTGAGGCCGTGCTGAGCAGCCCTTGGGTGACCGCACGCTGGGATGCTCCTGAGTCCTGGGACTATGCGGCACTGCGCGACGCTGCTGCGCCGTTCGGCGTAAGCGCCGAGGCGTTCGCTCGACGCCTGCTAAACCTTGGCCGGGTGGACCAAGCGTTCTATCGCGCGCGGCGCGCCGAGTTCATCGCAGCATACGATCAGGAAGAAAATCAGGCGAGCAGCGGTGGCAATTGGTACCGGAATAAGGCTCGTGATCTCGGCAAAGGGTTTGTGCGTCGTATTGCTGATGCGCATCGGCGTCGAGTGATCGACAGCTACACCGCCGCGTCGTTCCTTAACGTCAAGGTCGAGCAGATCGATCGCCTCGCCGAAATGGCCGCAATCTCAGAGTCGGCGTGACCGGAGTGCTCTACTCGTTCGACACCAGCGTATTGATCAATGGGCGGCGTGATCTGCTGCCGCCTGATGTTTTCCCAACACCATGGGCCCTGATCGAGCAGATGATCGTTACAGGGTCGATCCGAGCGGTCGACGTGGTCCGCGATGAGCTGGCTAAGAAGGACGACACCACCAAGATCTGGGCAGAGGCTCAGGTGGACCTATTTGTGCCGCTCGAAGGGGATATCCAGGTCGCCACCACGCGCACCCTGGCCGCTCACCCACGCCTCATTGGGAGGGGCGGAGCGCGTAACGCTGCAGACCCCTTCGTGATCGGTCTCGCCAGAGCACGATCCGGGGTCGTAGTGACCGAAGAAACGCGCACCAGCAACCCGACGAGCAACCCTAGGATCCCTGACGTCTGCAACGCACTTGGTGTGCGTTGTGTCAACTTGGTCGGCTTCATTAGGGAGCAGGGCTGGAGGTTCTGATCCGCCGGGCCGGTGCCCGCTGCCGACATGCGGCTCGCGGGCCGGCCCGCGCGAGCACGGCCGACAGGCGGCCGTAGCTCCTGCCGATGCGGACGAAGTTGATCGGTACGTGCCAAAAATCTGCAATTGGGAAATGTCAAATTGGTCGAGAAATGCCGTCATCGGTGGACCCGAATCCGCGAGTCCCACGAGTCGTGGATGTGAGGTCGTCCACTTGAAGGACGGGTCCTATGAAGATCGGCACTATTGCGAGTTGCGCGATCCTCTCTCCCGGTTCAAGTAGTACGGTCTCTTGACCTAGATTGAGCAACAAGACACCCAGCTCTCCTCGATAGCCCTCATCGATTAAACCTGGTGAGTTCACTACGGACAAACCATACCGTTGCGCTAGACCTGACCTCGGGACTATTAGACCAGCATGACCAGCGGGGACAGCTACGGCTATACCCAATCGCACATGCTGGCGTTCCAACGGCGCAAGTACAACTTGTGAAGGCGTTGACAGATCAAAAGCAGCATCTGTAGCGTAGGTCCTCCTAGGGATATGTGCATCGGGGCGCAGCCGCCGCACGAGCAGAGCTTGAGATGTCATCCGGCTTGCCTCCAGCACGTGAGTACCGCCGTGTGGAAGATAGCAGGAAGGATGGCAGACACCGGGCAGCTCTAGCCACCAATCGGGGGGCTGGCGTGACGCGGGCAGCCCGTCCGGACGGCCTGCCGCAGTACGGCCGCTATGGGCGCGCGACCGCATGGTCATCCTCGCGCCAACTGCACGACCTCCAGGCAGATGGGGGAACCCCGCGGCAGATCACTATGCGGGCGCGGCCAGGCTGGCGCGCGCCCTTTGCGGAAGCTGCGGATCACGACCACGCGGACGATCCGGCTCTGCGTTCCGCTCGCTACGTAGCGCTGAGGGTGCGGGAACTGCTGCAGGGCCCTTCGGTCGCCATCACTCGACCGGTGATAAGGTGACGGCCGTTGCGGAGGTGAAATTGGAGTACTTGCCAGTCAGCGAACGCCCGCTTGCTCTACAGTATCGTAGCGTATTGTGCCGCGTACTGAGCGACGGAGAGATCGTTCCCACGCGCCAAGGGCCCGTGGCCCTGACGTTGCTTCAGCAGACGATGGCGTTCCCTCTCGCACACGGGTTTCCT
>DATATO010000099.1:0-1862 GCA_036268755.1 Mycobacteriales bacterium
CCTGAAGGTCGTCGTGCTAGACGAGGCCGACGAAATGCTCGACCTCGGCTTCCAGGAAGAATTGGAGTTCATCCTTCAGGCAGCGCCCGCCGACCGCCGCACGATGCTGTTCTCCGCGACCATTCCCCACGACATCGCCAAACTCGCTCGGAAATACCAGCGCGACGCCCTGCGCATCGACACCATCGACCGCACCCAGCCGCACGACGACATCGAATACCGTGCCATCACCGTCGCCGGCCACGAAACGGAGGCGGCGCTGGTCAACATCCTGCGCTGGTATGAAGCCCCCGGCGCGCTGGTGTTCTGCGCCACCCGTGACACCACCCGCCGCCTGCACCAGGCTTTGGCGGAACGAGGCTTCGCGGCGGTGATGCTGTCCGGCGAGTTGAGCCAGCACGAACGGACGACGGCGCTCGACGCATTGCGCTCAGGCCGAGCACGGGTAGGTGTCTGCACTGATGTAGCGGCGCGCGGCCTCGATCTGCCGGCGTTGGACCTGGTGGTGCATGCCGATCTGCCCACCAATCCGGAGACTCTGCTGCATCGCAGTGGGCGCACCGGGCGGGCGGGCCGGAAGGGCGTGTCCGTACTGATCATCCCCTATTCGAAACGACGCCGAGCCGAACAGGTGACCAACGCTGCTCGGGTGCGCGTGGCGTGGGACAACGCCCCCGATGCCGACGCCATTCGTGTCCGCGACCGGGAACGGCTGCTGGTCGATCCGATGCTGGAGACGCCGGACGGTTCGGAGCGGGCGGATGCCGAGGCGCTGCTGGCCACGCTCGAACCGGTGGCGGTCGCCGCGGCGCTGTTGCGGCTGTATCGGCGGCAACTGCCTCCGCCGGAGACGATCAGTCCGGGGCCCGTACGAGATGTGGTCAGGACACCGGCGCCGCGGGCGCCGGCGGGTGGTTTCGTGCAGTTCCGCATCTCGGTCGGGCGCAACAACCGGGCGGACCCAAAATGGATCCTGCCGCTGCTGTGCCGACTGGGCAGCGTCACCAAACGCGACATCGGCGCCATCCGGGTGTTCGACACCGACACGCGGTTCGAGGTCAGCCGCGAAACCAGCGCCGCGTTTGCCGCGGCCACCGCCAACCTGCCGTCGAATGAGCCGCGGATCACCCAGGCCGGCGACGGCCCGATGCCAGTTCGACCACCGTTCCGCGGCAAGCCCTCCGGCCCTCGGCCGCATCAAAGCCGGCGGGCTTGAGCGTGAAGCAGATACGCCTCCGGATCGAGCCCGTGCAATTTCGCCGTTTATGCCGCCCGCCGAACTATGCCGAGCAGTCGCTTGACCGTTGTGGCTCCGCGCCACTCGGTATAGTTTAGTCGCTGAGAGCGCCTCGAGGAAGGCAAGTAACCGGTCGTTGGGACGGAATCGGGTTCACTCCACTTGGTTGAACCATTCTCACAGTGGCCGGTTCGCCTCCACGCCAGGCCTGCATGCCGACGCCACCCGAAGGTCGCCCTAAACCGTCTTGAGTCACTCGCGCTCAGGGACGGTCCCGGTCTCAACCCCGGTTGGTTCCCGTTACGCGCGGTGCTGGCAGCGGGAGGAATGGGCCGCGCCGAATAGGGACCTGAGAGTATGGTCCGTCTGCTTGAGAGGCGCGGCACCGCTGGGCTGAGCCGCAACGATGGGCGCGAAGTGGCCAGGCGCGATCGTGAACGGTGAACGGCAACTTTTCGTGGGAGAGGACGCTCACACCGGACGCGCCGAACGATCGACATTGATCGGAAGCGGAATCCAGAACCATCCGCGACCCCGCTCCACCCTAACGCCCCCTATCCCGGCTAGTCCCCGGCGCCACCGGCTGCTCCGGCCCCTGCCCCGCCTCAGCCTCCGGCTTGGCCAC
>DATATO010000100.1:0-10267 GCA_036268755.1 Mycobacteriales bacterium
ATCCAATTCGACGGATTCATCTACCCGGCCTACGACCAGATAGTCACGCAGCTTGCCAAGATGCGGAATCGATCGGCCGGCGGGACCGAGCTTCCCGTGGTAATACGGCTTCCGTTCGGTGGCGGCATCGGAGCCATCGAACATCACAGTGAGTCCCCCGAGGCCTACTTCGCCCATACCGCCGGTCTCAAGGTGGTGACGTGCTCCAATCCCTGCGATGCCTACCTCATGATTCAACAGGCCATCGCGAGTAACGATCCGGTGATCTTCTTCGAGCCCAAGCGGCGCTATTGGGATAAGGCGGAAGTCAATCCCGAGCTGAAGCCGGGGCACGCGGACGCGCCTGGGCTGTATGAGGCGCAGGTCGTTCGGCCCGGCCACGATGCCACCTTGGTGGCCTACGGGCCGATGGTGAAGACGTGCCTGTCCGCCGCGGAGACGGCCAAAGCCGAGGACGGTCGCGAGTTAGAAGTGGTAGACCTGCGCTCGCTGTCGCCCATCGACTTCGGTCCGGTGATCGATTCGGTCCGTAAGACCGGGCGTTTGGTGGTGGTGCACGAGGCGCCGCGTTCATTCGGCCTGGGCGCGGAGATAGCGGCCCGGGTGACCGAGGACTGCTTCTATCACTTGGAGGCTCCGGTACTTCGAGTTACCGGTTTCGACGCCCCCTACCCCCCCGCCCGGGTGGAGGAGCACTACCTGCCGGATGTCGAACGCGTACTGGACGGCGTGGACCGGACTATGGGGTATTAGTGCGATCTGCGCATCGAAGTATGTCGTTGCATGCCGATTCAATCTTTCTGAGCTACCGCGAGAAGGGCAGCAGTAAATGGCCGCGATTGTTCCGTTTCGCCTACCCGATCTGGGTGAGGGACTGACCGAGGGCCATATCCTGCGGTGGCTGGTATCCCCCGGCGAGAGCGTCGAGCTCAACCAGCTTATCGTCGAGGTGGAGACCGCGAAGGCCGCCGTGGAGGTGCCCTCGCCGTACTCGGGTACCGTGCGCGAGCTCCTGCACCAGCAGGGCGACACGGTCGACGTGGGTGCCCCAATCATCACCTTCGATGTGCCCTCGGCCGGCCAACCGGAGTCAGACGGCGCGGCTGAGTCGTCGAGCGGCCGAACCGCCGTGCTGGTGGGTTACGGCCCCAAGGCCGAGGGTGCGCCAACCAGACGGCGTCGCAGAGGTTCCGCCACCGTCCCCGAGCCGGCGCCCCCAGTGCCGCCGGCCGCCGTCGTCACGCCGCCACCCACCCTCGCGTCTCCGGCCGCTCCGGCTGTCGTCGAGCGGAAGGCCCTCGCCGATCGCCCCCTGGCCAAGCCGCCGGTGCGGAAACTCGCCCGCGATCTCGGTATCGACCTGGCCGCGCTGACCCCAAGTAGTTCGGGACGCGTTGTCACCCGTGACGACGTACTTGCCGCCGCGAACGGATCTCGGCGGCCAACTCCGGCGGAACGGGAACGGCGTATCGCCGTGACCGGGGTTCGCAAGCTCACGGCCGAGGCGATGGTGAGCAGCGCCTTCACGGTGCCGCACGCCTCGGTGTTCCTTACCGTCGACATGACAGCGACGATGGAGCTGGTAGCGGAGCTCAAACGGTTGCCCGAGTTCTCAGACGTTAAGGTCGGCCCACTATTGGTTGCCGCCAAGGCCGCCTTGTTCGCCCTGGCCCGCAATCCCGAGCTCAACGCGCACTGGGACAACGCGGCGAACGAAATTGTGCAGAAGAGCTACGTCAACCTCGGTATCGCCGTCGCCAGTCCCCGCGGGCTGCTGGTACCGGTAATCAATGATGCTCAGGGTCTGCCTGTCGTGGAGCTCGCTCGCAAGCTCACCGAGATCACGGCGGTCGCCCACACCGGACATGTGGCGCCGGCACGGTTGAGCGGTGGCACCTTCTCGATCAGCAACGTCGGAGTCTTCGGCGTAGACGGTGGGACACCTATTCTGCCACCCGGCCAGGGCGCCATTCTTGCCATGGGAATGATCTCCCCGCGACCATGGGTTCGTGAAGGTGTCGTTGTGCCGCGCCAGGTGATGATGTTGTCGCTGTCGTTCGATCACCGGATGGTGGATGGCGCGGAAAGCTCCAAGTTCCTTGCCGATGTCGGCAGGTTCCTGGCCAATCCCGGTCTATCGATGATTATGTAGTCCCGCTATCTAGGTCTTTCACAGTTATTGGTACTGAGCAGTTCGTTACTAAGTCAGCTCTAAAGTAGCTAAATTTCCACGCCATGAGGCTGTGCTTACCTAGCTACTTTCGTTCTTATTAGTAATAGGCTGCAATGCACGATCGTGTGCGTCTTAACGCCGTGAGAGGACCCCGTGCATGAACAGCTGGATCGACGACGTTTTTCTGTCGTTGCTGCGCTGGCTCGGAGATTTCTTCAGCGGCCGGCCGGTGCTCGGCCCGGCCACGAGCGATGCCACCTTCTGGCGGCGGGGCCGGCAAACGACCCGCAGGGGTTGGCCCGCTAACTCCTGGTCGATCCGCCCGCAATGGCAGAAGCTTGCCGTGCGGCTGCTGGTCGTAGCGGCGATTGTCTCGCTTGCGCTATGGCATTGGGTCGCCGGCGGAGTTCTGCTCGTCGCGGTGTGTCTCTATGGCGCCTTCCTGTTGTGGCGTAAGCCCTGGCAATGCGACCCGGTGTCGGCGATGAACAACTACGACCCGTTGCCGCTCTTCGAGGGTCTGCGGCCGATTCTGGGGATTCCTGATCGGGATCGTTGGCACCAGTGGCTGGGGATTCCAGCGGATATCGACCGCCCGGATCGGGTTCAACCGGTGAACCTACGACTCCCGGACAACTGGAGCCAAGTGGACTCTCGGCACGGGCACGTCATCCAGATTGTGCAGTACCACCTACCCGGCGAGTGGGCCCCCATCTGGTATCTCGACGGTTACGTCGAGTTTCATCCGCTGCCGGAACAGCTTCCGTTGCTGCCACCTCGTGGTGCCGTACCGGATCCGGCAGTAGACGGCGGCCTTAATCCCTCGAGCCTTGAGGCCCAGGGATTGCCGCGATATCAACCGCCTGAGGTCGATCCGGAGTTCAGTCCGCTTGATCCGATTGTTATCGACGGCGGCATGATCGAACGCGAACGGCGTGACCTCCTGGGCTGAGGTCGGCTCGGTTGCCGAGTGAACCCGTGGCCCTGCGTTAGGCGGGTTGAACCCCGCGGCAAACCGGCGGGGAATAGGATCCGGTGTAAGCCGTAGACCCCGACTGGTGCTACACATCTAGGTAGCCCTCACGACGTAGTAGGAGCGCGCGCATGACCGACCCGAGCAAGCAGCCCGACCCGGACTCCTCGCCCGACGAGTCGGCAGTGAGCCCCGAGACACCTGACCCGATGAAGCCGCCGACTGAGGCGATCGCCGAGAGCGGCAGTGAGCCGACCGGGCGGGTTCCGGACGTGCCTTCATCGGGCGAAGCCGGCACCACGATCGGCGCCCTGGGAGCCAGCGAAGTCACACCCGATGCTCCGGTATCGCCCGCATCTACAGAGTCGGAGTCGCCTAAGCCGGCCTCTCCGGCCCCCACTACACCGTTCTCTCCTGCTCCCACCGAGCCGGCCGCGACCGAACAGACCATGCCCATCCCCCCGCCCCCCGTGTCGGGCGAACCCACCCGTAGGGTCTCGGGATCTGCACCCGTCCGGCCCACCTCCCCGGCGCCGACCCCCGTTGCGCCCGCGGTCCCCGCTCCGAGCGAGGCGTTCACTCAGCCATTGCCGCCGCCCCCACCCCAAGCCACGGTCCCCGGCTACACCGAGCCAATCCCGGGAGTGCGCCGTCCCCACGGCAGCCGGCGCGGGGCGGTCATCGTGATGGCGATCATCGCGATAATCCTGTTACTGCTGTGTGCCGGCGTCGGATACATGTTCTGGCAGAAATCCGCAGACGATGCCGCCCACAAGGTGGGCAAATGCATCGAGCGGGACGCGAGCAAGGCGAAGCCGGTGGACTGCAGCTCACCCAAGGCCTACAAGATCATCAAGCGACTCAATCACACCAAGAGCGACAGCGGCTGCCCGACGTCAGAGACCGAGCTGTACTTCGTGAACAAGACCCGCCAGTACGTCTTATGCTTAAAGAAAAACGTCCAAGGCGAATAACCCTTGCGCCAAACCTACAGTGCGGCCTCGTCGAGTTCGACGAACTCGATGGTGGTGGCCTGCACGGTGGCTGCCCGGGCCGAAAGCTCGGGTAACGCCGTTTGGGCGAAGTATCTGGCGATGCTGACCTTTCCGCGATAAAACGGCTCGTCCTTGCCCGCGCCGGCGACCAGTGCCCGCTCGGCGGTGACTGCCTGACGTAGCAGCAGCCACCCGATGAGCAGGTCGCCGAGGCTGAGCAGTAGTCGTGTGGTGTTGAGCCCGACGCGATAGATCTGCTTGGGGTCGGATTGGCTGCGGGCGGCCCACTCCGACATCACCATGACCATGGTGCGGACGTTGCCGGTGCCACGCTCGACCGCCTCACGCACCGGCGTCAACTTTTCACCGTCGACGTGGGAGTTCGCCCAGTTGAGCATCTCCGTGAGCAGCGCGGTCAGCGTCGCACCCCGGTCCCGGGCGATTTTGCGGAAGAAAAGATCCTGCCCCTGAATGGCGGTGGTTCCCTCGTAGAGGGTGTCGATCTTGGCGTCCCGGACGTATTGCTCTATTGGGTAATCCTGCAGGAATCCGGAGCCGCCGAATGTCTGCAGTGCCTCTCCACCCAGCAACTCATAGGAGCGTTCCGAGCCACAGCCTTTCACTATCGGCAACAGGAGGTCGTTTCGGCGATGCAGCTCCTCCCGGCGTTGCATGTCTCCGGCGTATGCGGCCGCCGCTAACTGGTCCTGGACGCCGGCGGTATACATGACCAGAGCCCGAAGCCCCTCGGCGTAGCTTTTCTGCCGCAATAGGCTGCGCCGAACGTCCGGATGATGGGCGATGGTGACCCGCGGCGCGGTAGCGTCGCCGATCTGTGTCAGGTCCGCCCCCTGCACGCGCTGTTTGGCGTAGTCGAGCGCGTTGAGATAGCCGGTAGACAGGGTCGCGATGGCCTTGGTGCCGACCAACATGCGGGCGTATTCGATGATGGTGAACATCTGCGCGATGCCGTTGTGTACGCCACCGACGAGATAACCGACCGCCGGCTCATTCTCGCCAAAGCTGAGTTCGCAGGTCGTCGAGGCCTTTAGGCCCATTTTGTGCTCGACATTCGTCGCATAGACGCCGTTGCGTTCGGTAAGCGTCCCATCTTCGGTGAAGTGAAACTTCGGTACGACGAACATGGACAGTCCTTTGGTGCCGGGTTTGGCCCCTATAGGTCTGGCCAGGACAAAATGGATGATGTTCTCCGCCAAATCGTGTTCACCCGCCGTGATGAACCGCTTTACGCCCCGGATGTGCCAGCTTCCGTCCGCCTGCTCGATGGCCGCGGTACGACCGGCCCCCACGTCGGAACCGGCGTCCGGTTCGGTCAGCACCATGGTCGCCGCCCACTGCCGGTCAATCATCAGCTGGCTGATCGCGCGCTGCTCCACGGTGCCGAGTTGGTGCAGCACGGTCGCAAATCGCGCCCCGCCGGAGTACATAAATGCCGCCGGGTTTGCGCCCAACAGCAACTCCGCAACTGCCCACCGCAGGCTAGGCGGGGCGTCAGAGCCGCCGAGCTCCGAGGGTAGATCAAGCCGAAACCATTCACCCTCGAGTAGCTTGCGATAGGAAGTCTTCAGCCCGTCTGGGATCGTTACGCTGTGAGTTTCGGGATCAAAACTGGGCGGAGTTCGGTCGCTCTCCGCGTAGGAAGATGCGAAGTCGCCGGTTGCTAGGCGCTCGACCTCCTCCAACACGCTGTTTGCGTCGTCCACGCTGAGTTGGGCGAATGGACCTTGTCCGAGCTGTTTGCTCAGATCCAGCATCTCGAACAAGTTGAATCGAATATCCCGTAGATTGCTGCGATAGTGGCTCATCGACGACGCCTTTCGTCTTGGCCTGCGCCTGCCCAGGCGGACCTACCTCAATATTACCCGCCGGTAACTTCTAGTGACGGATTCCTAGTAGGCGCCGCGCGCGTCGCCCCATTCCCAGGCCGGCCGATTCGCTCGTTCGGAGATAGAACCTCGATACTCAAACAGGACGAGCGCCACGTCATCGTCGAGCCTGCCCTTCACCCACGTGGTCAGGGCGTTCTCCAGGGATACAAGCGCATCGGCGATAGTGCCGTGACCCAAAATCCGCCAGGCCCGCTGCTCCACGGGAAAGAAAACGTTGTCACGGCGGGCCTCGGCAAGCCCATCGGTGAACAGCAGAATCCGGTCCCCGGTCTCTAGGCGTTCCACCCGCGGCTTGGCTGCGGACAGGAAGCCCAGCGGTGGCGCCGTCGTAGGTGGCTCCAGCGGGATGACTGCACCGTCGCGGAGCAGTAGCGGCGCCGGATGCCCGCAGTTGAGCACGGTGAGCATCCCGCCCCGTTCCTCCACGAGACATGCAGTAACGAAGTCTTCGTCCCCGACCGAACGCGCGACCGCCCGATCCAGATCGGCCATGACGGTGCGAAGGTCGGCCCGCTCATGGGCGACGTGGCGGTACGAGCCGAGCACGGTGCTGGCCAGGCGAACGGCGTCGAGTCCCTTTCCGCGTACGTCGCCGATAAGCACCCTGGTGCCATATGGCGTGTCGAGAGCCTCGTAGAGGTCTCCCCCGATGTCCGCCTCTGCACTGGCCGAAATGTAGCGCACTCCGATCCGAATGTCGCCCAATTCGCCGTCGATCGGTCGCAGCACGGCCTGCTGCGCCACCGCCGCGAGCTCACGCAACGAGGCGATTCGCCGGGAGGCCTGCTCTCGTAGCGTGGCGACCAGAGCAGCCACGGCGGTGGCCACGACAATTCCGCCGAGCAGGATGAGCTGCAACCGATCGGTATCGTGATCATGGCTGTCGGA
This sequence comes from Mycobacteriales bacterium, assembly GCA_036268755.1. Taxonomy (GTDB): domain Bacteria; phylum Actinomycetota; class Actinomycetes; order Mycobacteriales; family QHCE01; genus DATATO01. Next base: position 6,940 of record DATATO010000100.1, read on the forward strand.
TATCAGATACAACAGCAATGCCAGGCCGAACGACAGCGCGCCGGTCGCCACGACTAACCCGTAAGCAGCGAAGATGGCCGCAAGAAGTGGCGGGGCCACCAACATGCCACCGAGGTCGGCCCGCGGTCCGGTGATGAGATCTAGGCCGGCGATGAACAGTGCGAGCAGACATGCGGCGATGACACCGGCCCGCGGAGCGGGGTTGAGCTCCGACCGAGGGGTAGCTGCCATGACGCAGACAGTACTAGTTGATGCGCCGGCAAGGAACTTTACGGATGTACTGGAAAAGATCGTCGCGCACTACGGCTTCTCTTAGTAGGCTCGCCTATGCGCTTGCGGACATGAGAGCGTGTCACCACCGTTGTGTACCACCTTTGGAGAAGACTATGAGTAACCCTCCCCAGTACGGGCAGGGCCAGCCGGGTCAGCAGCCCGGTCACGGTCAGCAACCCGGCTATGGTCAACAGCAGTATGGCGGCCAGCAGCAGCCCGGTTACGGTCAGCAACCAACGCCCCAATATGGTCAGCCCGTCTATGGCCAGCAGCCTGGTGGTGGCGCAATCAACATCTTCACCGACTTTAAGTTCTCCCCGCTTGAGTGGGGGGCAGTAGGCGCCTGGGTCGTCGGCTTCATCGTGTTGCTTATTTCGTACTTCGCCGACTGGGCTTCACTGGCTAAAGAGGGCGCCAACATTGGCGACTTCACCGATATCCCGGACGACTTTGATACTAACCTCGGCACCTACGGCATTTTCTTCATCGTTGTATCCATCCTCGCGCTGATCGCGGCCGTAGCGGCGATTGTGTTGCGAGACAAGTTCCGGTTTATTGCTCGGATCGTTACAGGTGGGCTTGCGGCCGTTACGTTGTTGTTCGTCATATTGCTGATGAGTGAGATCTCCAGCACCTACTTCAAGCAGGTGCCGAACAGTATCGAGCACGGCTATTCGATAGGTGCCTACTTCGGCATCTTCGGGGCGATCCTCATGGGTGGTGTGGCTGCGCTGGCGATGAAGATGCCGAAGTCCGCGGAATCCAGCGGCGGTTACGGGCAGGGCGGCTACGGCCAGAGCCCGCAGGGTTATGGCCAGCAACAGCCTGGTTATGGCCAACAGCAGGGCGATTACAGCCAAGGTCAGCAGCCCGGTTACGGGCAGGGCGGCTACCCGCAGCGCTAGCCGAGAATTACTCGCTTTGTGTGGGGCGAGATCGTATCGATCTCGCCCCACAAGCGTGAATACGCACCGCTGGGAGGCGTCTAGTTCGGTGTGGCGAGCTTATGCCCTGTTCCGCGAGGACCATTCCTCAAGTTAGACGCCCTCGACGAAGAGTAACCGCCGCTCCAGCGCATCGCCTCGTATCGTGAGCGCCCTGGCGTACTCGGCTGAGTGATACCACTCATGGATCCGTTCCATGGTCGGAAATTCCACCACGACCACTCGTTGTTCCTCCGGCCAGCGGCCCTCCGGAACCTCGGGATTTGCGGCGCGGATGAGATATCGTCCGCCATAGGTGGCAATTGATTTGGCGGCAAGCGCTCGGTACTGGGCAGCAGCCGTCTGATCGATGATCTCGACTTCGGATATTACGTACGCTGTCATGCTTTCATCGTCGCATGCGCTCGTCCGACTTGCGATCGGGAAAATCCTCATAAATCCCTAAAAAAGGGAATCTGGATCATTGGGTGCCCGAGCACCTGAGGGGCAAGGTCATTCCGGCGGTGAGGGAGCGGAGCTACGTGGTGGAGCGCTGACCGGGTCTTCAGGGCCGCGGCGGTGAAAGACGCAATGACGAAGGCGAATGACTATGCACACGCCCTTGGCCTGGCCACTCCGGTACTTGAAGCCATCTACGAACCCGGTCTCCGTCCCCATGTTTCAGCATCGGCTTCCAGCCAGTATTTCGGAGCATCCGCACGTGCCCCGGAGGAGCGTCGGCCACCCATCAAGCCCTGGAGTTAAAGCCGAGCGACGTCGACATTTCTGCCGATATCAGCGCCGAATATCGGCTCTACCTTCTATGAGGTGGTCCCCCGGGCCTCGACGGTCGGAAACATGTCCAGCAGCGCCGCTGCAGCTCGCGCCAGGGGTCGGTTAACGGCTGTGACCACGATCAGCTCTCGTGGAATCACCGGTTCGGTCTGTACGGCAACGATCCCTTGCGCGCCGGCCAGCGCCTGCGCGGGCAAAAGGGCGATTCCTAACCCGTGCTCAACAAGCGCGACTAACTGGGTGAGGAGATCGACCTCGCAGCAGATCCGGCGCTGTAGTCCGACCTGCGCACATGCTGCGTCGATGAGGGCGCGTAGCCCGGAGTCGGTGCGGTATTCGACAAATTCACGGTCGGTCAGATCGACCAGTCGGACGTGCCTGCGACCGGCCAGCTGATCTTCGTGTCGAACTGCTAACACCAGCGACTCCGAGCCCAAATGTAGTTCGCGTACCGATCGGACGGCCAAAGGGCGGTCCACAATAGACAGATCCAAGTCGCCATCGACAGTTGCCCGCACCAATGCGTCGACGCTGTCGTGCCGTAATCGCATGCTGACACTGGGATGCCGCTGGTGGAACTGGCCAAGCAACAGGGGCAGATTAACAATGCCGAGCGACTGGATCACTCCAATTGACAAGCGGCCACCGACGAGACCCTGCATCGCCGCGACGGCTGCGTAGCCTTCTTCGGCTGCGGCAATGGCCCTGTACGCAGCGGGCAGCAGGGCGCGACCTGCCTCTGTCAGGGCGACCTGCCGGCTGTTTCGGATGAGCAGTGTCTCGCCCAGTTCCCGTTCCAATGCTCGGATTGAGCTGGAAAGGCTGGACTGTACGACATGGACTCGGAGTGCCGCTCGAGTGAAATGCCGCTCCTCGGCTACGGCGACGAAATGCTGTAGTTGGCGGAGTTCCATGCATCGATGATACCGATGTAAATCATGTGAATTATCTGTTTGATAGATGCAATTTGTTGGGTCATCCTTAGAGGCGTGACTATGGCAACTGGGCGCGCTGTGCTGTCTCGCCCGATGGCATTCGGCTTTATCGCCTACGCCTTTGGCGTCGCGATGTTGGGCACCACACTCCCGAGTCCGCTCTATCCGCTTTACCAACGCCAATTCGGTTTCGGAAGCCTGCTCACCACAGTGATCTATGCGGTGTACGCCGGTGGCGTGCTAGCAGCCTTACTGCTCTTTGGCCGCGCATCTGATGTGCTGGGACGACGGCGGATGCTACTGATCGCCTTGTTCGTATCGGCGCTATCGGCGATTGTCTTTTTGACTGACGGCGGTTTAGGCGTGCTGTTCTTGGGTCGGATCCTTTCTGGGCTGTCAGCT